>NZ_CBFIIF010000016.1:0-70506 GCF_965662665.1 Congregibacter sp.
CATACTCAACGTGTGAGGTCGCAATCGTAATGCCGCGCTCTTTTTCTTCCGGTGCGTTATCGATACCGTCAAACGCTACCAGATCGCCGCCCCATACTTCTGAGCATACCCGTGTAAGCGCCGCCGTCAGCGTCGTCTTACCATGGTCAACGTGTCCAATCGTTCCCACGTTAACGTGGGGCTTATCGCGCTCAAATGCTGCTTTTGCCATTACAACTACTCTCCTTGCACCGGTGACGACTATCCGCCACGCATCATCTTTGATTCTTTTAAGGTGTCACGCGTAAATCGCGCCCACCACGCACAACTCTTACAACCAAGCCAAACCACTTACAGCTAACTACAACAACAGCTAAAGCAATGGAGCTCATAACCGGACTTGAACCGGTGACCTCTTCCTTACCAAGGAAGTGCTCTACCGACTGAGCTATATGAGCCTGTAGACTGCTTATGCACTACTTTGGCGTCCAAACTTTGTACGCCTACCGACTCCCGTCGGCCCCTGCCTACTGACTCACACTCACCCTCTCAAGCGAGCACATCGTCAGATGCCATTGCTGGAGCGGGTAGCGGGAATCGAACCCGCATCATCAGCTTGGAAGGCTGAGGTTCTACCTTTGAACTATACCCGCGGTATTTCTCTTGCCTTGCCAGCACAAGCCGCAGAGCGCCTAGCACGGCCACCTTTCCTGTGGTCGCGCGGCGCTCTTTTACGTCGACCCATGTTTATCGCCAACGCCTAATTTTCTTTCTTTTCAAATACTTATGGTGGAGGGAGGTGGATTCGAACCACCGAAGCTCGCGCGTCAGATTTACAGTCTGATCCCTTTGGCCACTCGGGAACCCCTCCGAAAGGCGGCACATTGTCCAGATGGGGCTTACTAATGTCAACTGATTTCTGGGTAGAAACAGCCACTTAGCGCAGTCTTATGCACACTCGGGCAGTCGGCCTTGCCAGGCGTCAGCACCGTGCGCCATTTCGGCGTCGATTTGTACGCACTGCGCGATAAAATTTGGCGTATTTATTTAACACAACGACACCGCGCCTGCGCTTGTCGAGCAAAATCCTGTGCTTGAGTATTCGGGAAGCACTTAACCCGAATTGAGAGACTGAAAAAGTGAGAAATGGAGCTGGCGAGAGGAATCGAACCCCCGACCGGCTGATTACAAATCAGCTGCTCTACCTACTGAGCTACGCCAGCCAAAAACGCGAGGGGCGCGAGTTTAGTCAAAAGGTGGGTTGCTTTCAATCACTCTAGGGGAAAGTGGTGTAAATAGTTTTCAGCCCGCCGACAATGCAGACAGAACGATGACATGGCGACACGTTCTGGGCCCTAGGTACTATTCCCAAACAACTGAACCTTGTCTCAGACGGCAAGCGCAGCTGCAGCTGCTGCCACTTGCTTACCGCGTTGATCGAGAGAACCCGCGGCCGCTGCGCCGTAGCGCTCCACGATGCCCTCGGCGGTATTGCCAGGTACTCCCCCAACAAACGGCGGCGCTGGATCGTATTCAAGGGCAAGCATCGTCAATGCGGCGGCATCGCGTCCCAGTACCTCATCGAGCACAGTAAAAGCAAAATCGATCCCCGCGGTGACTCCACCATTCGCAGCGGCTTAGGTAGCGACATTGATTACGAACTTACCTCTCTCACAGGCCTGAACTATCTTCCAATCAACGATAAGTAGCGCGCTGCGCTCCGTTTAAACGCAGAATATGCCGATGCAGACGGACTCCTTCCTCAATACGCTACTCCCGCCGTCGTACTGCGCGGTATCCCGGCAGCGCGCTATCAGGGTAATGCGGTCGCTGTTGTTGAGGGCGAAATTACCCGTCAGATTGATCCGCGCTGGTCGGTCAATGTTTTCGCGGGTGTCGGACGCGCCGACGGCGCATTCAGCGACCTATCAGATAGCTCGAGTCGAGTAACGCGGGGGGTCGGCTTTCGCTACCTAATCGCGCGGCGTTATGGTTTTGAAATGGGCGCTGACATAGCCAAAGGCCCCGAGGACTCCATCTTTTACATTCAGGCGGGGACATCCTGGTAAACCTGCCAGATCGCGGCGTAATCCAGCAGTTCGGGGCGCTCCAGTCCAGCCTGATGAAGCAGCCCCTCGAACACCAACCTTGATGCGTTCGTGTAGCCAAGCTCCAACGCCATGCCCAATTGGATCGCGCCACCCCCACAAAGAAGCAAATGAGGTAATTCACCCTGAGCCGTTGCGCGGGCCATCGCCAGATTTACCGCACCCGCCTGTGCGAGGAGCAAGCCATGACTCACGGCCTCGGCGGTAGAACGGCCGGGGGCCAGAGAACTGGCCGTAGCACTGTCACGTACCCGATCCGTATCCGCAAACAGCGCTCGCTCCATAAGCGCGGTTCCGGGAATGATATAGCCACCTTCGTGGTTGCCGTTAGCATCCACCAAATCAATCGTCAGTGCAGACCCGGCATCAACAACGCAGAGACGGCCCTCTACGCGATGTCGCGCAGCTAACATCGCCAACCAGCGATCCACCCCCATGCGTTCAGGATCTGCATAAGAGTTCGCGAGTCCATCCAGAGAACCCCGGGACTGAGCAAACCACAGAGAGCATGCGAGCGACTCCAGCTGTAAAGACAACTCTTGTTGACGATCTGGCGCCGCAACGCTGGACACCAGTACCACTGCATCTTGAATCTTGTCACGGAGTTTGGCGGCAATCGCTCCGCTCTCTACCCGGCCTTCATCAACAGAGCCGTGCTCAGTCAGGAACATCCACTTTGTCGAACTGTTACCAATATCCAAAAGCAAAGCGCGGCTCATGCGGTCGTCTCCCGAAGGCGCAAGGAAACTTCACCGCCATGAATACTTTGCAGCCCAAGGCTCGTTTTCAGCACAAGCGCCCCCCGTTCATCGACACCAGCGGCCTCCCCGGCCAGACGCTGGCCGTTGTTATCCACTACGACAGCGCGACCGGCAAAAGCGTCCAGAGCCTGCCAGCGCTCTCGCCACACCGCAAAGCCCTCTCGTTCATAAGTCGCCAACGTTGGGAGAATTCGATTTAGCAGCGCCGCCACCAAAAGACTGCGAGAAAAGTCGCCTGACGCTACGGTACGTAAGTCAGACCACGGTTGCTCGATAGCTTCGACCACAGAGTCAGGCAGCTGCACATTGATTCCAATTCCAATCACCACATCGCAGGGGCCCGAAAAGTCTCCGCTCATTTCCACAAGAATGCCGGCTAACTTCCGTCCGTGTAAATAGATATCGTTGGGCCACTTTAATGAAAGCCCTTCAACGCCAAGGCCCTCGAGCGCATCACAGACCATAACGCCCACAGCAAGGGACAGGCCCTCGAGTACTTCAGCACCACCGTGAAAGCGCCAAGCCGTTGAAAGATAGATACTGCTTGCAAAGGGACTCACCCAGGCTCGCCCTCGGCGACCGCGACCCGCGCTCTGACTTTCGGCCAAACAGACCGTCGCTCCCTCGGCCGTCGGAGTTTGCCGTCGAAGCTCTGCGTTAGTTGAATCAATACGATGATGAATATCCATCTGAGCCAGGTGACGTGCCGCGTTGCTCTCAAGGGATGCGCGAATCAACGATTCATCGAGCAAGTCCACGCCCCCTTCTATCTGATACCCCTGCCCACGCACACGCTGTACCTCCAGGCCCAGCTTTTCGAGGGAAGCCACCTGCTTCCAAATAGCTGTGCGACTAAGGCCATACTGTCGGGCAAGGTCCTCGCCAGAATGAAAGGCGCCATCAGCCAGCTGTGCTAATAAATCGGTAGCAGACATGGAATAAGAGACTTAACTGAAAACGGCTGCCGATCATAGCAAAGTCGCCTTTGGCGAACCGCTGGCTAGCGCTGTTACTTGGCTTTGACGCTACTCGCCTAAAAAACTTTACGTTAACGTAAACGTAAGCTATGCTTTTGTGATGACCAACTCTACGAAACAGTACAGCATCTCGGAGCTCTCTAAAGAGTTCGACATCTCGACGCGCACCATTCGCTTTTACGAAGAAAAAGGCTTTATCAAACCCCTTCGATCGGGCCAGCGCCGCATCTACACCTCCGCTGACCGGGCCCGTATCCGTCTGATTCTCCGTGGCAAGCGCATCGGACTGAGCCTCGCCGAGAGTGTAGAAATCATCGATATGTATAAGCCCAGTGAGAGTGATTCCTCACAGCTGGCGTCACTACTTTTACGCATCGGCAAGCGACGCGAGGCGCTAGAACAACAGCGCAAAGATCTCGATGACATGCTCTCGGCGCTGGATGAAGTCGAAGAACTATGCCGCAAAGCCCAACACAAGCACCCGACCGAACAATCACAAAAATCACTGACTGCATAAAGCGCAAGGAGCACAGCGTATGAACACCGGATACCCTACCCTCAATTTTGGGCTTGGCGAAGATATCGACATGCTCAGGGATGCGGTGCATCAAATGTGCGAGAAGGAAATCAAGCCTCGCGCTGCGCAGATAGATCAGGACAATGACTTCCCCGCAGACCTTTGGCCAAAGCTGGGCGCCATGGGTCTCCTGGGAATCACCGTCGATGAGGAATATGGCGGCAGCGGCATGGGCTATCTCGCCCACTCGATTGTGATGGAGGAGATCAGTCGTGCTTCTGGCTCAGTAGGGCTCTCCTATGGCGCTATGTCCAATCTCTGCCTAAATCAAATTCAACGCCACGGCAACGATGCACAACGCGCTCACTATCTACCCAAGCTCTGCACGGGAGAGCACGTCGGTGCGCTGGCGATGTCCGAAGCCAACGCCGGCTCTGATGTGGTGAGTATGAAACTCAATGCACGCCGCGAGGGCGATCACTACGTTCTCAACGGTACAAAGATGTGGATCACCAATGGCCCCGATGCTGATGTCTACGTCATCTACGCCAAAACCGATATACAGGCGGGCTCGCGCGGTATCACGGCCTTTATTGTTGAGCGAGACTATCCGGGATTTTCGCGCTCGCCAAAGCTCGACAAGCTCGGTATGCGAGGCTCCAACACCTGCGAACTGGTATTTGAGGACTGCAAGGTTCCCGCCGAAAACATCCTGCGCGAAGAAGGCAAAGGTGTAGAGATTCTCATGTCAGGTCTGGACTACGAGCGCACGGTACTCTCGGGCGGTCCTGTAGGGATCATGCAAGCCTGCATTGATGAGGTCCTCCCCTATCTGCACACGCGCCAGCAGTTTGGCCAGGCTATTGGCGAGTTCCAGCTCATGCAGGGCAAGCTCGCCGACATGTACGCGGACCTGAACGCCTGTCGCTCCTATCTCTATACGGTCGCAGCGGCCTGCGACCGCGGTGAGGAGACCCGTCAGGATTGCGCAGCGGTCATTCTTTATACCGCGGAAAAAGCGACCCAACTGGCATTGCAAACTATTCAAGCCCTCGGTGGTTATGGCTACACCAATGAAGCGAACGCGGGGCGCCTGCTGCGCGACGCCAAGCTTTATGAAATTGGTGCGGGAACTTCGGAAATTCGGCGTATGCTCATTGGCCGGGAACTGTTTAAGGCTTCGGCCTGAGTATTAAGTTATGACAATTCTTCAAACTCGATACAACGCGAACGACCCCGCAGCGCTCGAAAACCAGCGTGCGATGCGCGGACAGGTAAAAGCACTTCGGGAACTGGTCGCAAAAGTGAGTGAAGGTGGCGGCGAAGTGGCCCGGGAACGCCATGTATCCCGCGGCAAGTTGTTACCGCGACAGCGTCTCGACGCTCTCTTGGACCCGGGAACACCCTTTCTGGAGCTTTCCCAGCTGGCAGCTCACGACGTCTACGAAGATGACGTGCCCGGCGCCGGCATTATCACCGGCATAGGTCGCGTCAGCGGACACGAGTGCATGGTGTTCATCAACGATGCCACGGTCAAAGGCGGCACTTACTATCCGTTGACAGTCAAAAAACAGGCCCGCGCTCAAACTATTGCAGAGCAAAATCATTTGCCTTGCCTCTATCTTGTGGATTCGGGTGGCGCATTCTTACCGATGCAGGACGAGGTGTTTCCTGATCGCGAGCACTTCGGTCGCGCGTTCTACAACCAGGCGCGCATGTCTGCTCAGGGTATTCCACAGCTTGCCGCAGTCCTTGGCAGCTGTACCGCCGGGGGAGCTTACATCCCGGCCATGGCGGATGAATCCATCATCGTTCGCGAGCAGGGCACTATCTTTCTGGGCGGACCACCATTAGTGAAAGCCGCCACCGGCGAGGTTGTGACTGCCGAAGAACTCGGCGGCGCAGATGTTCACTGCCGCCAGTCAGGCGTTACCGATCACTATGCCAACGACGATCGCCACGCCATCGCCCTCCTTCGTCAGTCCGTCGCCAATCTCAATCGCGTCAAACATACCAACATCGAAATCCGGGAGCCCAAAGAACCCCGTTACCCGGCAAGCGACTTGTACGGCATCATTCCCGCGGACAGACGACAGCCCTTTGATGTGCGAGAAGTCATTGCACGCTTGGTGGACGACTCGGCATTTGACGAATTCAAGGCACTCTTTGGCGACACTTTGGTCTGTGGTTTTGCGCGACTTCACGGTTACCCCGTTGGCATCGTTGCCAACAATGGCATTCTGTTTTCTCAATCAGCGGTAAAGGGAGCGCACTTTGTCGAGCTCTGTGCCCAACGCAAGATTCCTCTTTTGTTTCTCCAGAACATCACCGGATTCATGGTGGGTCGCGACTACGAGGCAGAAGGCATAGCGAGGCATGGCGCCAAGATGGTTCACGCCGTGGCCTGTGCCGATGTCCCCAAGCTCACGGTCATTATTGGAGGCTCCTTTGGCGCAGGAAACTACGCCATGTGCGGTCGATCCTATGACCCCAGATTCATGTTCATGTGGCCCAATGCGCGTATCTCAGTGATGGGTGGCGAGCAGGCAGCGAGTGTTCTCGCTACGGTCAAACAAGATCAACTCGCCAGACGCAATGAAAATATGAGTGACGAGGAAGAGGCCGCGTTTAAGCAGCCTATTCTTGATCGCTATGAATCCCAGGGGCACCCCTTCTATGCCTCGGCACGCTTGTGGGATGACGGCGTTATCGACCCCATAGACACGCGTCAGGTATTGGCTCTGGCTTTGTCAGCGTCGCTCAACACGCCTGTTACGGAATCACGCTTTGGCGTGTTCCGAATGTAGGGAGAGCGCCTTATGAACCAGGACACCCAGCCCCTAGTAAGCTGCAGTATGGATGCCCAGGGCATTGCCCGGGTGAGTCTTAACCGCCCGGAAAAACATAACGCCTTTGACGACTCGATGATTGCACTCATGCAGTCGCATTTTGACGAGCTAGCGGGACGAGAGGACGTGCGCGTCGTCGTCTTACAGGCAGAGGGTAAAAGCTTTTCTGCGGGAGCCGACCTTGCCTACATGAAGCGCATGGCGGACTTTGACTACGGCCGCAATCTCGACGATGCCCGCGCTCTGGCGACCATGCTACAAACCCTAAAGACACTACCGCATCCCACGATTGCGCGCGTTCAGGGCAACGCTTTTGGGGGTGCTATCGGACTGATCAGCTGCTGCGACATTGCTATAGCCAGCGACACAGCGCTTTTTGGGCTTACCGAGACCCGTATCGGTCTCATTCCATCGACCATCGGCCCGCACGTCATCGAGGCTATCGGAGCCCGGTGGGCACGACGCCTGTTCCTCAGCGCCGAGCGTTTTGACGCGGCTCGCGCCGAAGAAATACAGCTTATTCACCAACACTGCGATGCCAGCGCGCTGGATGCACAGGTCGATCAGATCGTGGCAACGCTATTGCAAAATGGGCCAGAGGCCATGCGAGCGGCGAAAGTACTTGTCTGCGACATTGCGGGCAAAGCTGTTGACGCACAGATGATTGACGACACCAGCGCGCGCATTGCCCATCTTCGCGTTTCCAGCGAGGGGCAGGAAGGCTTGCAGGCATTTCTCCAAAAGCGTCCACCGAGCTGGACCCCAGGGAGCAACAACTAATGTTTAACCGAATCCTTATTGCCAACCGCGGAGAAATAGCCTGTCGCGTGATTCACACAGCCAGAGCGCTGGGTATACGCACCGTTGCGGTCTACTCCGATGCGGATCGCAATGCGCTGCATGTTCAGCTCGCGGATCAAGCAGTGCACATCGGTGAATCCGCGGCCACGTTGTCCTATCTGGATCAGGACAAAATTCTCAAAGCGGCGCAAGAGACAGCCAGCGAGGCAATCCACCCCGGATATGGTTTCCTTTCAGAAAACGCTGGCTTTGCACGCGCCTGCGAAGCGGCGGGCATCGTCTTCATCGGACCCAGCGCAGCCGCCATCGAATCCATGGGGTCGAAGTCCCAGGCCAAGAGCATCATGGCAGATGCCGGGGTTCCTCTGATTCCCGGCTATCACGGCGATGACCAAAGTGACGAAGTTCTTCGTCAGCGAGCCGATGCAATGGACTATCCCGTGTTACTGAAGGCGACGGCAGGCGGCGGTGGCAAAGGGATGCGCGCCGTTCATGCGGCCGAAGAATTCGACGAGGCCCTGGCCGCTGCACGGCGCGAGTCAAGCGCCAGCTTCGGTGATGACCGCATGCTCATCGAAAAACTCATTCAACGCCCCCGACATGTAGAAGTGCAGGTTTTTTGCGACAGCCAGGGCAACGGTGTCTATTTGGCCGAACGAGACTGCTCCATCCAGCGCCGCCACCAAAAAGTCATTGAAGAAGCACCCGCACCGGGACTGAGCGATGAGCTTCGTCGCGCCATGGGTGAAGCGGCTGTCGAGGCCGCGCGCGCCATCAACTATCTTGGCGCGGGTACGGTGGAGTTTCTGCTGGATGCTTCTCAGCAGTTCTTCTTTATGGAGATGAACACGCGTTTGCAAGTGGAACATCCGGTAACCGAGATGGTTACCGGGCAAGACCTGGTCGAGTGGCAGCTCCGCGTGGCGGCAGGCGAGCCACTTCCCCTCAGTCAGCAAGAAATTCGCGTGGATGGCCATGCGATGGAAGCACGGATCTACGCAGAAGACACAGAGCAGGACTTCCTGCCATCGACCGGCGTTATCAACTATCTGCGATTACCGCCGGAAGGCCCCTCTCTGCGTATCGATACGGGGGTCATCGAGGGCAGCGAAATCAGTCCCTACTACGATCCGATGATCGCCAAGCTGATTGTCCACGGCGACTCTCGCGAAGAGGCCCGCCGTAGACTCACCAGTGCACTGAGCGCATTTCGCGTTGCCGGCCCGGCCAGCAATATCGCCTTTCTTTACAACATCGCTTCGCTCCCGGCTTTTGCGCACTGCGATCTGGATACGCACTTTATCGAGCGGTACAACGAAGACCTGTTCCGCGCGCCCCCCGCGCAAAAGAACCGAGATCTCGCTGCTGCAGCTCTGGCGCTCCTTTCCTTGCGTCGACGAGCGAACCAAAGTCCAGGCAATGATCGATTCTCTCCCTGGGCGGACAGTCGAGGCTGGCGTATGAACACGCCGCACAGCCAGCGCTTTGATGTGCTGTGCCACGGTGAGGAGTGTCTCGTAGAGCTGGTGGACCGCGGGGATTACCTCGAACTGCTTCTGGACGATGAAACCGCCACCATCCGCGGAGACTTGCAGGATGATGTCCTCATGCTGGAACTGGACGGCCACCGTTACAGGGGTAGTTTTGCAAGGGAAGACGGCGAATTCACCGTGTTCTGGGACGACGGTGCGTTTCACTTCGCTGAAAAACAACTTAGCGTTTCGAACTCCAACACCGCAGCCGCCGGCGACAGTGAATTCGGTGCTCCTATGCATGGCACCGTTGTCGCGCTGCTCGTAGAGCCGGGCACCGATGTAAGCGCGGGCGACCCCGTTGTGGTTATCGAAGCCATGAAGATGGAGCAGACCCTCCGCGCCCCGTCCGCAGGCAGGGTTCAGGGATACCGCTTTAATCCGGGTGATCTTGTAGATCGCGGCGCAAGTCTTGTGGACTTTGAATCCCAGAGTACCCAGTGACAAGTTCGTTTAATTATCCAAAGGCTGTCTCCCTCGTCGAGGTGGGGCCTCGCGATGGCCTGCAAAACGAGAGCACTCCACTCTCGACCACAGATAAGGTAGCGCTTGTCGAGGGATTGGCTGATGCAGGACTCAGATATATAGAGACTGGCAGTTTTGTAAACCCTCGCTGGATACCCCAGATGGCCGACAGCGGCGACGTGTTTGCGCAAATCAGCCGCTCATCCGATGTTACCTATGCGGCACTGACACCAAATCTCAAAGGCTTTGAGCGGGCGATGGAAGCGGGTGCCAATGAAGTAGCGGTGTTCGCTGCAGCCTCGGAATCCTTCTCCCAGCGCAACATTAATTGCTCCATCAGCGAAAGTATTGAGCGATTTCAGCCCGTCATGAAAGCCGCCGCCGATGCGGGCATTGCGGTTCGAGGCTATGTCTCCTGCGTTTTAGGTTGCCCTTATGAGGGCCACATTCAGCCGGACGCTGTGCTCGCTGTATCTAAGGCGCTCTTGGATCTTGGCTGTTACGAAGTCTCTTTGGGAGACACCATAGGCACAGGCACTCCCGGCTCCATGGACAAACTGCTCAACACCCTGATCCCCAAGCTCGGCGCTGAAAAACTCGCTCTGCACTGCCACGACAGCTACGGTCAGGCCCTGGCTAACATTCTGGTAGGCCTGCAACATGGCATTGCGCGCATCGATAGCTCAGTTGCCGGGCTCGGTGGCTGCCCGTATGCCACAGGCGCAAGCGGAAATGTCGCAACAGAAGACGTGGTGTACATGCTTCAGGGCCTGGGGATAGAGACAGGGGTTAACCTTGATGCATTGGTCGCGGTGGGGGCATCCAGCTGCGAGAAACTGGGTCGTGAAACGCAGTCCGCGGTGGCCAAAGCGCGAAGCGACTAGTCGCAGAAATACTGCTTCTTCACCTCTCTGTGGTAACGTTTCCTCTGTGATCAAACACCCTGACACAGACCCGCTAAAGCTCCGCAATCTTGCGGCAATACTCGCGACGCTCTCTGGCGCCGGCCAGTGTCTCTCGCTTTGGCTACTGCCCACCACCAGCACGCTGTTACTGACCGCGCTTGTGGGCACGTTTTATTTAGTTCTTGGCCTTGGCCTGTTTGGAATCTCTCGTTTTTCGCTGTTTTTGGCCATCACGATACCGCCCTTACGCGGATGGTTTGGGGTCTATCCCTTAGATATTTCTGCCTGGGAGCTGCTGCGGGTCGCCGCTGATCTGACGATCGCCCTGCTCTGCATCTCACCCCTGTGGGCATCGCTGCATCCCGAGCATCAAAAAATAGAGCCGGGACTGCGACAAACAGCGACAACACTTACAGACGGAGATACACCCGAACTTGGAGCGGACAATGCCTGATCCACTGCTCATCATAGTCGCTCTGCTGTGCGGCATGGCAAGCCGTGCCATTGGCATGCCAGCGCTCATAGGGTATCTGGCCGCGGGTTTTGTATTGCACGAACTAAATACAGGCGGCGGCGAAATGCTGGCGACACTGTCAGAGATGGGCATCACGCTGCTGCTATTCAGCATTGGCCTAAAACTGCAGATACGTGACCTGTTGATGCCGCGTATTTGGGGCACAACGGTGCTGCATATGCTGGTCACACAGTTAGCGGTACTCGCGATCCTTAGCGTTGCCGGACAGTTGATGCCGGAACTGGGTTTATCGGTGAGCACGAACCTGGTCATCGGTTTTGCGTTCAGCTTTTCGAGCACGGTGTTTGTCATTCAAATCATGCAAGAGCGGGGAGAAATGGCGTCTCGTCACGCCAACCTCGCCATTGGCGTGCTGATTATTCAGGATCTTGCAGCCGTTCTGTTTCTTGCCGCCTCAACCGGAAAAATGCCTGAGCTATCTGCGCTCTGGCTGCTGCTGCTGATACCAGCGCGGCGGCCTATCCTGCGTATGCTCAGTCTTGCCGGTCACGGAGAACTCTTCACTCTCGCTGGATTTGCCCTGGCTATTCTGGGAGCCCAGCTGTTTGACAGCTTGGGTATTAAAGGCGACCTGGGCGCATTGTTAATCGGCGCTCTACTCGCGGGAGAGCAAAAAGCCAAAGAACTCGCGCGCAACCTTTTGTATTTCAAGGATCTCTTTCTGGTGGGCTTCTTTTTGTCTATCGGACTGGGGGGCTGGCCCCCAACAAGTCTGATGATCCTGGCGCTCCTGATCGGAGGGATGGCTTTGCTAAAGCCGCTTCTATACTTCCCGCTGTTTACAAGATTTCACGTGGCCCCGCGCACAGCCTTGCTCGCATCCAACAGTCTGGCGAATCACAGTGAATTTGGCCTTATAGTCATCGCTGTTGCGGCAACACAGGGCTGGGTTGATCCGGACTGGAGCGGTGCAATGTCCATCGCAATTGCAACAAGCTTCGTCGTGGCGTCTCCCCTTAACCGCCTGTCGCACTCACTGTACCGTCGTCATCGGATGCACTTCCTGCGCCACGAATCGTCCATGGTTCGTGCCCAACGACCTGACACCGGAGACGTGCGCGTACTGATATTGGGGATGGGTAATATAGGAACCGGTGCCTATGAAGCCATAGCGCGCAGCTATGGTCGTGAAGTGCTGGGTATTGATGACAATGACCGCAAACTCGCCCAGCATCTTGCCATGCATCGTCGTGTGGCCGCCGCCGATGCGAGCGACCCGGACTTTTGGCACCGCATCGCCCTGGATGACCTGGAGCTGGTGATGCTCGCGCTCACCAACCATCAGGAAAACATGCTGGTAGCCGATCTTCTCCACCAAATGGGCTACAAAGGCCGCATCGCTGCCGTTGTGCGATTTGAGGAAGAAGCCGACGCCCTAAAAGCCAAAGGTATCTCAGCTTTCAATCTCTATGCCCAAGCGGGCGAGGGGTTTGCAGCACACGCGGCGCGAGGCCTAAGGGAGCGCAGACGTGACGACGACCCCGAGGAAACGCCGCAAGCTCGCGACTAAACCGTGCTGAAGGTCTCCTCTAGCTCAACAGGGCTTTGGTTACGATCGAGCCAAAACAGTGCCGCAACAAACAGCGCATTCACAACAAGGTAGATAAACGCAACGCTAGTGAAGCTGCCCATTGAGGGCGCCGCGAAAAGCCCCAGCGCGAACACTCCAAGCCTCAGACCGTCCAGACCAACACTCAGCGCAAGCGATTGGGCTTCCATCCATAACGCAGTAGTAATCGTGGTCCACAGCATAGCGAGCACCAGAACGCTCGCTGATGTGTAACTATCAATGACACCGGCTTGCAGGTATCCCAGTAGTGCGACCACCGCTACCAACTGAAACATTGCATAGGCGCGCAGGGTCGGGCTCATGGGAGGATCAAAACGCTCAAAGTCATCCAGAGCTGGTTTAGAGCGAGGATCCACCGCCTCCACATCGGTAGGCCGCCAGCCGTTGGGGGCCACCCAGACGTACAATTTGTCGCGCCAACGCGCGGCCCGCCAGCTATCCCGAATCATATCCGTATAGATATGCGTCAAGGCACGGAGCGGATTAAAACTGCGCAGTGGCCCTCGAATTCCGTAAATTGGGGGATCAGACTCCAACTCCTCCTGAAAGGTGCCAAAGAGGCGATCCCAGAGGATAAACAAGCCCCCATAGTTGCGGTCAAGATAACGTTCGTTTTGTGCGTGGTGAACGCGGTGATTTGAGGGCGTTACAAATATCCACTCGTACCAGCCTAATTTTCCGACATGCTCTGTGTGCACCCAGAATTGATAGATGAGATTGATTGATCCCACGGTCACAACAACTTCTGCAGGCACACCCAGAGCAAACATAGGGATATAAAAAATCCAGCCCAAGAGAAATCCGGTACTGGTTTGTCGCAGGGCGGTGGAAAGGTTGTAGTCCTCGCTCTGGTGATGTGCAACATGTGCCGCCCATAAAATTGTTCGCTCATGGCCCAAGCGATGAAGCCAGTAGTAACAAAAATCATAGAGCACCGTCGCCAGAATCCAGGTCCAGACACTCTGGGCGCTCATTAGGGGCAAAGAGAAATACTCAGTAGTGAGATAGTAGAAGTAGCCACCCACCCCAAGGGTGATGAATTTTCGCCCCTGACTGAGCGTTCCTAGGAAAAGACTACTCACGGCGTCATTGACCCGATAAGTATTGCGGCCCACACGCAGGCCCCAGATCAGCTC
The DNA here is from genome assembly GCF_965662665.1 of Congregibacter sp. Lineage (NCBI taxonomy): Bacteria > Pseudomonadati > Pseudomonadota > Gammaproteobacteria > Cellvibrionales > Halieaceae > Congregibacter > Congregibacter sp. The sequence continues at coordinate 14,136 of NZ_CBFIIF010000016.1, forward strand.
GAGGATCATGGCGAGAATAAAAAACGGGACTGCGTAAACAACAAGATCCATAACGTTACAACCGAATCAACAAAAACGCCTAAGCGTCCAGGTCCGGAATCATGTCATCCTTAAGAAGAGCAATAGTGTCTTTCAGGCGCAGCTTTTCTTTCTTTAAACGCTGCAAAAGTATCTGGTTCTGATAAGGATAAAGCTGCATTTCGGTAATTCGCGTATCCAGTGCCCGGTGGCGTGTTTGTAGCTGAAGCAGACGCATAGCTGGCGTCAAAACCTCGTTTGCGGCCTCAGCGTCAGTACCTGGTTCTTTGTCCGGTGGCCAGTTCATTTACAGGGACTCTCGCCTTCGGTCACTTTGTAAGAAGATAAGCAACGATAACCGTGCCCTCGCTCCCAGACAAGGCCTCTATGACAGGCTGGCGGGCTCAGCTCAGACACTGTAATAAGTCACTCCACAGCGAAGCTGAACCATCGCCCACGGCGACGAAGTGGGGACTGAGTAGATTGTCCCGGGCATTGTACTGGAGGGGCTCGCCATCAAGACCGTAAATCGCGCCCCCGGCGGCCGCTACCAAAGCATCACCTGCGGCGACGTCCCATTCGCTACAGAGTGAAAAACGGGGATAGCAATCGCCGCGTCCTGCCGCCAAGTCGCAAAACTTTAAGGCGCTCCCGCTATTCAGGCGCGACAACTCACGCTTGGAGCCCAAAAAGGACAAACAGCTATCCAATCGAGGATTGCTGTGCCGTTTACTGGCTAACACCACCAGACTCTCTTCAGGCAATCTGCGGGTACTTAGCGGCTGTGACTGCCAGATGCCAGAGTCTCGCTGCACTTGCCAGGCACCCTCACCCACAACCCCAAGGCTTCCCGTCTCTGACATCGGCATATAGATCAGCCCAAGAGTAGGCCGCTGCTTTTCTATGAGAGCGATGTTAATTGTGAACTCGCCGGTTCTCTCAAGAAACTCACGAGTGCCATCCAGGGGATCAACCATCCAAAACACGTCCCACTCATGCCGCCCAGCGATTTCGCTTTCACTGCACTCTTCAGACAGCACGGGTATTTCTGGTCGCAAGGCTCTCAAGCCCGCACTCAGAATTTCATGGGACTCGAGATCGGCTTGAGTCAGGGGGGTTCGATCTTCTTTACTTCGCAAGAGACCGGCACTCGCGGCGTCGTTGTAATGCGCGAGTATGCTCTGTGACGCTTCATGGCAAAGATTCAGGAGTGCCCAAATGTCTTTTGAGGATAAGATTGGGTGCCCACAGAATTGCATAGGCGCTACTATAACACCCAGCGATGATTGACTGGCCTAACATTCGCACGGTGCTGTTAGATATGGACGGCACCCTGCTGGACCTCCATTACGATAACCATTTTTGGATGGAGTATCTTCCGCGCGCCTATGCGGCTAAACGGGATATTCCAGAGGCTGACGCCATCGCGCAGATTCATGGCGGCTTTGCATCAGTTCGCGGCTCTCTACCCTGGTACTGTCTGGACCACTGGTCTCGGGAACTGGAGATGGACATTCCACAGCTCAAGCGGGAACTCAAGCACATGATCCGCATGAGGCCTTACTCGCTGGACTTTCTGCGCTGGCTGCACACCCAACCCATGGACGTGCTCTTGGTGACCAATGCTCATCGAGAGACCCTGAACATTAAAATGGCCGAAGTCGATATTACGGAATGGTTTGATCATATTGTGGTGTCCCACGACCTTGATGCGCCAAAGGAACATCAGGTTTTCTGGGAGCGCTTACAAAAGCTGCACCCCTTCGATCCAGAAACCACGCTGTTTATTGATGATACCGAGTCGGTCCTCGACGCTGCCAAAACCTACGGCATAAGACACCTACTCACGCTGCTGCAGCCTGATAGCTCACAACAAAAGCGCATGGATACGCGCTTTCCGGGCATTCATCACTTTGACGAAATAATGCCTCCCGCACTGTCATGAACAGCAAAGCTATAGACAAACTGCGAGTGGACAAATGGCTCTGGGCGGCGCGTTTTTTTAAGACGCGAAGCCTGGCAAAGGCGGCCATCGAGGGAGGCAAGGTGCAGCTCGAAGGGCAACGGGTCAAAGTGTCCCGCGAGATCGCTGTGGGTGACCAGCTTCGTATTCGGCAAGGTTGGGATGAGCGAGATGTAGTGATACGAGTGCTCAGTGACCAGCGTCGCGGAGCGCCAGAAGCCCAGGCACTCTATGTCGAGACTGAAGAAAGTATCGCCCGACGGGAGCAATCAGCGCAGGCACGAAAACTCGCAGGGGGCATGGTCGGGCGCCCTGCGGGCAAACCTGACAAGCGCGCTCGGCGGCAGATTCATCGGTTTCAGAATATGAATGATGGCTAGCTAAGTTTTTTGAGCGAAGCAGCAATACGCAGCGCGCGAAGCGGTCTATGCGGTGCCGCAAATTCACCAGACGCTAAGGCGCGGACCCTTGTCCTAAGAGAAGGCGAGCCCACGCAATGGAGATATTCGTCCAGCTGATAAGGATGTTGGATACCACGCTCGCTAAGGCGCTCCCGCAGGCTCTCCAAAGCAATCAAGTTTGAGTGCAAGACTCGGCGTTGGCGCGAGAGGAGCTGCCGCACACTTCCCAATTGGCGTAGTGGCCTATACGCCCCCACGACATTAGCGTCGTGTTGCCGATAGTTAACTAAGGCCTGGTCATCACAAAACAAGGGGCCTTCGCATAGCGCGCATAAGGCAATCCACCAATCATGATTTTGAAGATTCTCTGGAAAAGGCAGCGCTAACTCCAGCACTGCAGGCGTCATAGCGAGCGTACAACCCACCACAGGATTCTGCGCGAGCAATGAACTAATCCCCGGTTCCTTATCCGCGTTCAACTGGCTAAGCAGTTGAATTCCTAGGGGCTCCCCAGCCGCATTGGTCAGCGTGGGATTACTACAACACGCCCGAGCGTTTTCGAGTTGGGCTCGCTGCAGCGCGACTTTATCCGGTCGCCAAACATCATCTTGATCACAGAGCATCACAAAATCAGCATCACCGCTCATTGCCTCGCTCAAAAGATACTCAAAATTGGCTACAACGCCTGGCTCCGAGTCCCGTTGCTTCAACAATGTTATCCGTGAATCTCGCTCCGCATACTCGCGAACAATCTCAGCTGTGCCATCAGTGGATCCGTCATCGCTAACCAGTAGTCGCCAGTTTTCGTCTGTCTGTTTCAGAAGGCTATCAATTTGCTCCCCAAGCCAGCGAGCCCCGTTGTAGGTTGCCATGCAGATAATTGCAGTCATGAACTCTGTATCGCCTCAGCTATCTCTAATTTGGCCGAAACAATCGCCGCAGCAAGCCTCTCTCTGATCACCGTGTTTCCAAGATTTTCATCGTACAAGATGCGGGGGCGAGGAGCCCATCCATCACGAAGCCGAGCAGCTGTGTCTTCAATCAGGGCTGCTAGCGCTATCGGATCTCCGGGAGGGCACAAGATCAAACCCTGCCTCTCACTGCCGAGTGATGCCATCGCAGGCCCTTCTCGCGTGATAGTCGGTCGTCCCGATGCGAGTGATTGATGCACCTTGTAGGGGATAACTGAGGCCGACTTCGCTGACTCGCCAAAGATACCCAAGACTATATGTGCGTTGGTAACGGCCTCTCTAAGCGTGGCTGTATCCACCAATCGTCGCTCCCATCTCAAGGAACGTAGCATCGACTCGGAAAGCATCGAGCTGATCTTCTGCGCCTCCTGCCCATCACCGATGAGCTGAAAGTCCACATCAACGCCTCTGCTTTCCAGAATACGTGCAGCAGCGACGATGTGCTCGACGCCGTGTAGAGGGATAAAAGTACCCCAAAAAAGAACACTTAGGCGATCGGTAACATCTGGGCATGGAATCTCGGTCCAAATAGATTCATCAATACCTACGGGAACCGCCGCCACATGGGTGCCCGTACCTGACAACTGCTTACTCATCAAAGCGGCCTGCTCCGAGGTATCGATGAGCACAAGATCAGCCTTCCCCAGAGTGAATTTCTGGAAACTCTTGAGTAGCCGCGCGCGCAGCGATCTCGATGGAATGAGTTTTCGATCTTCAACAACAGTGCTGTGTAGCTCCAGAAACGCATCTACGATCACCAGCTTCTCACGAGAGTAACCGGAGACCCAAAGCGCGAGAACGTCTAGATACGCGGGATAAGGAACAAAAACCGTATCGCAATTTCGCAGCAAGGACCGTTGCTTCCACAGCGCGAAGACATCACTCAGGATTTCCTTTAACCGGGTGAAAGCGCTCTTGCCAGAAGAGAACCCGTGACCAGATCCCTGACTTGCCGGGCGTAGGTAAATCGTCTCTTGACTAAGTTCGGCGAAAATTTTGACTAGAGTGCGATTACGCTGATAGAGATCGTCATCGCTGTAAGCACCAAAAACGGCAAGGCGTCGCGGCATGTTCCGCGTTTCAGTCAACTGTCACACCACAGCGATTTTGTCTCGTCCATCTCGCTTTGCCTCGTAGAGCGCGGCGTCAGCCCTGTCTACAAGCACTCCAGGGTCCACATCTTCATCAGGCATTATTGAAAGAACACCCTGGGATATGCTGATGCGATCCGATACATCGGATGCGCTATGAGGAATATTCTCCTCTGATACCAATCGCTGGAGACGCTCGGCCGTGCGAATCGCATCTGCAGCTTTAGCGCCCGGTAAAACCAAAATAAACTCCTCTCCTCCGTAACGCGCAGCAACCTCACCCGCTCTCGCGGTCGCTCGCTGCATAATGTCACCTATGCGACGCAGCACCTCGTCGCCGGCGGGATGCCCATAGGTATCGTTGTATTTTTTGAAAAAATCGACATCGATAAGAATCACAGACAGCCAGCCGTGACTACGCCTTGCCCGGTTAACCTCCTCGCGTAAGGTTTGATTCACGAGTCGCCGATTACCCAAACCGGTCAGCTCGTCGATATTAGCGAGATCAGTCAACTGCCGCCGTGCCTCCTGAAGCTGCACGTTGCGATCGCGCAAGGAATTTGTAATCTGACCTAACTCGCGGGCCATCGCTTCCTGCTGCCAGTTAAGACTAAGCATGTGGCGAAAAGTGTCGTGAATCCCGTTGCTCGCTGCCACTAGCAATCCGGTCAGTGCAAGCAGCAACAAGCCCAGCAGTAAGTTGTGGGGCTGATCCCAGAAATGCGCAAGGCACCACCAGGCGATAGGCCAGAGCGCAGAGAATACAAAAACCAAAAAATACTCCCTGACAACGACCATTACAGCCAGAGAGATCGCAGCAATCATTACAACAATAAGAAGGAGTAGATACTGGAGCGTCACCGGCAAATGGGGACCCACAAATATGTAGGTCCCTGACCACACAAAACCAGTGGCAGCTGAACCCAAAAGAAGCAGCCAAAACACGCGCTTTGGTCGCCTGATGTACCGCCGATCGGCCAAGGCACCACTCATGTAGAGGGAGCGCAGTAGCAACAAAATCATCAGCCCGAATCCCCACAGCAACAGGACCTGGGTATCAAAGTACGGCCACAGCAGCGCCATAGCCGCTACAGCACCGATAAGATTGGCCATCATCGATGCGACGCGCCCATGCTGCATGAGGAGCTCAAGCTGGGCCGAAAACAGCTCCTCTTCCGGTATGTTACGAAGATATATCATGAGCAAAAGTGTACACCCAGCAGCTGTTACGGGTAAGCAGTTATGCGTGGGTTGAGATGTTGGTTACAGGGTCTCGTATGGGTCATTGCCCCGAATCACCGGCTAAGACACACTTAGTCGCGAATAAGGGGGTACTCAATGTATCAATGGACTACTTTAAGGACTGTGGCGGGGCTCTTGCTCTGCCTGCCCATTATTCACTTTACCTTCCTCCTATCGAGGGATTTGACCCGGTATTTTGATCCATCTCCTATGGTTTGGAATAAAGAGATTGCTGAGCTGGCGCGCAGTGATCTGGATGCCAAAATACCCAAAGATCCGATTGTGGTCATCGGAGGCCACCGTGTCCGGCTTTGGAAGAATTTGCCCGCAAGCCTATTGCCCAGGGAGACCCTGCTGCGTCCTTTGGGTGACGCCACTCTAGAAGATCTCACATACCACTACGACCGCCTGGCGGCTTTCTATCGTCCGGATATTCTCGTTGTTTTTCCAGGATACGCGGACCTTCACCTGCGCGATGAGAAGTCGCCGGAAGACTTTGAGGCTAGCACGCGCGCTCTTTTAAACCTTAATGAGGAGTACGGCGCCAGCAGTTGGCGTTATGTGATTGCGCCGGTTCAAATGCCCCTGCACCCCGATGACAATGCGCGTATCAGAAGAATTGGTGAAGTACTGAGCACCATGGCTGCTGACATTCCGGATCTCACCATCATTAACCCCAATCCAACGCTGAAGGGTCTAGACGGCCTTCCCAATCCCGAGTACTACCGAGGTGACGGCGTCAATCTAAGTCCAGCTGGCTACGCACGGATTTCCCTGCTTCTGGCTACCGAAATTAAGGCTCGCGACAATTTATTGCCCTAAACAGCCGCACACAAGAGCCACCAAAAGCCCCTGATTTAAGCTACACTTTCGCGATGTTCAACGAACTTCCCACAGCGCGCCCCCCTACCCCTGCACTCGACAAGATTGATCAGGGACTCAAGCTGTCAGACCTCTCCGAAGTAGAGTTACAGGCACTTCCCGATGAATTGCGGGCATATCTGCTATTCAGCGCAGGACAATCCGGCGGTCACTTTGGTGCCGGCCTCGGTGTAGTTGAATTAACAATTGCTCTACATAAAGTCTTCGATACGCCGCGAGATAGAGTGGTTTGGGATGTAGGACATCAGGCCTACCCGCATAAAATCCTCACTGGGCGTATGCAACGAATGCATACCATACGACAGGCAGGCGGATTGGCCGGATTTCCAAAGCGCAGCGAAAGCGACTACGACACCTTTGGCGTCGGACATTCATCAACCAGTATCTCGGCGGCCATGGGCATGGCGCTGGCAGCCGCGCGCGAGGATGACCCCCGTCGAGTAGTAGCGGTAATTGGCGACGGCGCAATTACCGGAGGCATGGCCTTCGAGGCATTGGCGCATGCGGGCGATGTGCGGCCCAACATGCTTGTCGTTCTCAACGACAATCAGATGTCTATTGGAAGGAACACCGGTGGTCTGGCCAAGTATTTTGCAAAAATCTGGGCCAGTAAAACCTATATCAGCATGCGCGAAGGCGGTAAGCGCGCACTTAAAAAGATTAAGCCCGCTTGGGACCTGGCCAAGCGTACAGAGGAACACATGAAGGGCATGGTCGCGCCGGGCACGCTATTTGAAGAGCTCGGCTGGCACTATATTGGCCCCATTGACGGACACGACCTTCCCCAACTTGTACAAACTCTAGAGAACATGCGCGATCTGGAGGGCCCTCAGTTTTTGCATGTACTTACCATGAAAGGTAAAGGCTACTCCCCTGCTGAAGCGGACCCCATTGGCTTTCACGCTATCAATAAACTGGAAGTAAAACCGAATACGGAAGCGGGAGATCCGCCGCCTGCGGCACCGCAACCCACCCTTAAGAAGGTCAAGTACCAAGACGTTTTCGGGCAGTGGCTGTGCGATATGGCCGCTGCTGACGATAGGCTGATGGCGATCACACCGGCGATGTGCGAAGGCTCAGGAATGGTGCCCTACGCCGCACAATACCCGGATCGTTTTTTTGACGTGGCCATCGCCGAACAACATGCTGTGACGCTTGCTGCAGGTATGGCCTGCGAAGGTGCAAAACCCGTTGTCGCCATCTACTCAACTTTTTTACAGCGCGCATACGATCAGCTTGTGCACGATGTCGCACTTCAAAAGCTAGATGTCACCTTCGCCATTGATCGCGCCGGCCTTGTAGGCCAGGACGGCCCCACTCATCATGGTGCCTTCGATATCAGCTATCTTCGCTGTATCCCCAATATGGTGATCGGTGCACCATCCGATGAGAACGAGTGTCGCCAGATGCTGTATACCGCCTACCGGCACCCAGGACCAGCCGCTATTCGCTATCCCAGAGGGACGGGACCTGGGTCTCTGATTGAAGAATCGATGACCGAAGTACCTATTGGCAAAGCAGTGTTGGTACGGCCAGGACAAGGTTTAGCAATTCTGAATTTTGGCGCGCTCTTTGGTGAAGCCATGAAAGCCGGAGAAGAATTGGACGCGACTGTGGTCGATATGCGCTGGGTAAAACCACTGGATGAAGATCTCATTCTGGAGCTCGCAGATAGTCACGACCTTTTAATCACCCTTGAGGAGAACGCTACAACTGGCGGAGCGGGATCTGCGGTGCTGGAACTACTTTCCTCGCATTCAAAGAGTGTAGATGTTCAAGTCATAGGAATCGACGATCAGTGGGTGGAACATGGGGAGCAATCGCTGCTTAGAGACAGCAGTGGACTAACAGCGGGCGCAATTATTGATCGCGCACACACGTTTGCTAGAGGGAAGCATTCTGAGACAGCGCAAGAGAGCGCCTTTAAGGTTAAGACCCTAACTTCTTTTACTGGTTAAACTCGGAGAAGCGTTGATAGCTCGGGTAAAGGTAAGCAATCGCACTGAGCATCGCACATGAACTCAGAGAGTCTCTCCGCTCGCATCTTAAGACGTTATAAAAAAGTCGGCGCGATAGGCCTGTTCGGGTCGCTAAAACGACTAGCTGCCCCGCAACGTGCGTCTTGCGCCCAACGGCTCAGGACATTGCTGAAGGGGCATAACAGTCTTGAAGTTGGGGGCCCTAGCTCGGTATTCGACCGCCGAGGTATTCTTCCCGTATATCAGTCGTTGAAATCTGTCGACAACGCAAACTTTGCTTCGGAAACTGTCTGGCAGAAAGAGATTGATCCGGCGCTCCGATACCGACCGGATAGGAATAACCAAACGGGCTCGGTCTATTTATGCGACGCGGTAGATATGTCTGTGATTGGGGACGCAAAATATGACGTCGTACTGAGCAGTCATGTACTGGAACACCTCGCCAACCCAATAAAGGCACTAAATGAGTGGGGAAGAGTGTTGCGCGACGGTGGCCTGCTTGTTTTGTTGACGCCCCGAAAAGAAGCAACGTTTGACCATCGTCGACTGACAACATCGCTGGAACACCTCTTACGCGACTATAAACAGGATGTGTCAGAAGCAGATCTGACACATCTCGATGAAATACTTGAGCTGCATGACATTGAAATGGACGCTGGAGTCGCTAGCTTTGAGGAGTTCGAACGACGCTCCCAAGACAACGTTGAGCATCGATGCCTGCATCATCACGTGTTTGATCTGCCGCTTCTAGCGGCGTTATTCGAGCATTTAAATTGGGAGGTGCTGGAGCTGGAAAGCTGTGAGCCGGCACACTCTATTGTCGTGGCCCGTAAACCCTCAAATCCCTGACTGATGTCTCCCAAACCTCTCGCCAGCGCCGCGCTGCCCGACAATTCGGCAACACGCAGCAGGCGAGCCTGTGTATTCACACATTTTGATCAAGACGAGGGCGTTGACGAGTACGTCTATTGGTACCTTAACGAAGTCCTGACTGGATGCGACCGCCTGGTATTCATCACCGTATCGAAAATTTCTACAGGGGAGCAATAGCGCCTGGGTGTGTTGGGCATCAATGTCCTCGTTTGTGAGACCTTCGGCTACGACTTTATGAGCTATCGTCTTGGCATAGAACAACTGTTCTTGGCGGCGTTTGACGAGCTTTTGCTCTGCAACGACAGTGTGTATGGTCCGGTCTACACGCTGCGCCAATTGTTTTAGTTAATGCATCAGCGATCAGCTGATTTCTCGGGGGCCACTAACAGCTAAGAGTTCTAATATCACTTACAGAGTTTCTTTCTGGCTTTCCGGGCGTCGGCCCTGAATTCACTCGCATTCATTCAATTCTGGCGTAAGGTAAGCAACGTACTCTTTCGTGGACACTCCGTCGCCGTAAGCAGTATGCGTAATGAGTGGAAAGCATTGCCACTGGAGCACCGAGTCCCTTTTCTGAAAGTAGCGCTCTTGAGAGAAAACCCGCGGGGCTTGCGCCCGGAAACAGCAGATGCGTCGTCTGCCCTGACGCTGGTTGGGACATATCCAATGGAGCTGATCCATCGGCATCAACAAAGGGTAAGACACAGTTGATTTTTCACCTACAATAGCGCGAACCCGAGTTCAGTGATTTTATGGGTCGCAGAGCAAGCTCGTCGTTTCGGGAACACCCATCACAAAGGAAGGAAAGCCGTGCACAATGAGTAAGAAAGCTCCAGCCGCCGCAGAAAAAGACAGTAATCTGCGAATTACGGATATCAGCGCCAAAATTGATGCCATCGTGTCACGCATGGAAAGCGACGACGTGAGCATTGAACAGAGCATCGAACTCTTTGAGGAAGGAATGGCCTTAACCAGTAAGGCGCAAAAACTGCTGCAAGAAGCCGAGCAGCGAGTCGCCACTCTAAGTGCATCGGCAGGGTCTCCTGCGTCAAAAGACGGTGATCAATAGAGTGCTGGCACAGCTGTCATTGTCCAATCATCGGCCTTCGCGCCGATTGCACTTCGCATGCTAAGCAGTGCTCTATCGTATCTCTCTGCCTCGCGAGGCAAACGCCTCCGCCCCCAACTCCTCCAGGCTGCCGCGCGCGCAACGGGAGGTGATGCCGCCGATACGCTAGCTAGTTCCTCCGCGGAAGCCATCGAGCTGATACACACCTACTCGCTGATTCACGATGACCTCCCCGCCATGGATGACGACGACCTTCGGCGCGGTCGCCCTACTCTGCACGTGGCCTTCGATGAGGCCACCGCGATTTTGGTAGGTGACGGACTGCAGGCCAAGGCATTTGAACTCATCGGCAGCGATGATCAGTTAAGCGCCGAACAACGAGTAGGTCTCGTCACATGTCTTGCCAAAGCATCGGGCTTCGACGGCATGGTCGGAGGGCAGGGCCTGGACATAGAGGCCACAGAAAAGACGCTCACTCTCGATCAGTTAAAAGAAATCCATGCGCTCAAGACCGGTGCCCTCATTACAGCTGCATTGGTCATGGGCGGGATCGTAGGCTTAGCAAACCCAACGCAGAAAAACACTTTGGAAGCGGTGGGCGAAAAAATTGGTCTCGCTTTTCAAATTATCGATGACGTTATCGATGTGCGCAGCGACAGCGCAACACTGGGTAAGACAGCGGGCAAAGACGCCGCCGCGGGAAAATCCACCTACGTTGGCCTGATGGGTCTCGAAGCTGCCGAAGCCACCGCAATGGGTCTTTATGAAGAGGCTTTAGGCTTACTCACCGACTGGGGCAGCGATGCCGATGCCCTTCGCCAGCTCTTGGCAAAAATGGTAAAGCGCGATCGCTAAGCAGTGACCTTGAAGGGCAATCAAGAAAGAGCGTTACCGTTCCTCGAGCATATGCCCGAGCTTGGCCCCTTTAGTCTGTAGATACTTTTCGTTGTGGGGGTTGCTATCGCATTGCAGGGCAACACGCTCCGTGACTTCAATCCCCAATTCCGAGAGAGCACTCACCTTGCGAGGATTGTTAGTCATGAGGCGCACTCGACTGATCTGCAGGTGTTCGAACATGGGACGCACAATCGAATAATCACGCATATCTGCGCCAAAGCCCAGCTGCTCATTCGCTTCAACGGTATCCGCACCTTCATCCTGCAGTTTGTAAGCCTTAATTTTATTCAGCAGACCAATACCTCGGCCTTCCTGACGCAAATAAAGGAGTGCGCCCCGGCCTTCGTGGGCGATGGCTCGCAGAGCAGCCTGCAACTGATTACCGCAGTCACATCGAAGACTAAAAAGAGTATCACCCGTCAAACACTCGGAATGCACTCGCGTGAGCACAGGCTCTTCACCAGAAACATCGCCCAGCGTCAGAACCAGGTGCTCCTTGTTGGCCTCCACATCCTCGAAGCCGTGCATCGTAAACACGGCCCAGTCGGTCGGCAAACGAGAAGCCTCAACAAATCTTACTGACACACAACCATCCAGCAACTACGGGGGCGCGCTAGTCTAACAGAGCGAAGGGGCCTCAAGAACTGTTAAAAACCTGATCTCAGCTGCCCTTACCAACGTGCTTTCAGGGTGAGAATGCCGCCCTCCTCCTGTATATCGACATGCTGTAGATAGCTCATGCCCAGCAGTGCAACCGAGGGCTGGTCACCGTCAATTACCGTCGCTGTCACACTGTCGATACGAATGCCGCCTACTGTCACGCTATCAAGAAGAACGCGCCTTGCTGGCACGATAGAGCCTGCCGTTTGAACCCTGGCTGCCACACCCTCGTTTTCGCCAATCCCCACAGCGCGCGCATCTCGGCTATTGAGGGCAATAATGTTTGCTCCCGTATCGACAATCATCGCGAGACGGACATCATTGACCTCAACATTGGTCACATATTGCATTTGATCATTGCGAGGGATCGCGATACTGCGCTCTTCAGGTTCGCGGAACTGCCCGCTGATTCGCTGTGACACGCGCAAGCGCTGCTGCTGCCCCGCAACTTCCACAAGAGCGGACTGCGCATCGGCTGCAATGAGCAAAACGCCATTTTCGCTCTGCCCGTCGCGCAAAGTAACGCGGCGACCATCAATTTTCAGCACCGCCAATCCCGGTAGCAGGGCCTCGACAAGAATTTCTGCGTGCAAGGAGGAAGCAAAGGCAAGAGCCAGAACCAGCAGCAAAGCTCTCATAAACCACCGCCAAACGTGAGTGCCAGATGCAAAGTGAGGCAGGCCAAAACACCTGCCACGATGTCGTCAATCATGATGCCAAAGCCTCCTCGCGCGTGCTGGTCGAGCCAACCAATAGGCCAGGGTTTTACGATATCGAACACACGAAACACCAAAAACCCTGCAACAATCCACAGCGGCTCTGCCGGCACTGCCCAAAGCGCAATCCAGACACCCACAAACTCATCCCAAACAATCCCCGGATGATCATGAACCTTGAGGGCAGCGCTCGCTCGGTCGCAAATCCAGATACCCAGTAAAGCAGCAGCAATGACAATCAGGCTATAAATCCACAAAGGCTGGGAAGCCATCAGCCAGTAAAGTGGTAGCGCTGCCAGGGTACCCACGGTACCGGGCGCTTTGGGAGCAAGCCCCGAGCCAAATCCAAAGGCCAGCAGTTGCACCGGGTCGGTCAATTTCGGGCTGGGGTGAGCGCTCATAGCCGGCACCATGAACGCGCTGACACCCAAACCTCTCTCGAGCTAAAAATGGCGATATCCATCACTGCCTCCTGCTGAGTCACAGCGTACACCCGAGCCGCTCTCGACGCAGCCTATAGGAATGCAGCCATCGGGAGCGTTCACCGTCTCCGGCAGAGTGAAGCACAGCCGGTAATCCTCGCCTCCCCGAAGCGCCCAGGCTAGAGCTTGCTCGGCGGGCACGATAGACGACAGCGTAGCTGAAACCGGTATACGCGCGGTATCGACAAACATGCCTACCTTACTGGCCTGTGCGATATGACCCAGGTCAGCAAGAAGACCGTCGGAGACGTCGATCGCGGCTGTGGCCTTATCCCGAAGCGATACGCCTAATTCAAGTTCAGGACTGGGGCGCCAGAAGCGTGCCCGAAGTGTCTGTGTAACTTTGTCTTCACACCTAAGACGCCCTTCGATAACTGCCAGCCCCGCAGCTGAGTCACCGAGAGAGCCACTTACGTACACAATATCTCCGGGATTAGCGCCATCGCGTCGGATAGCCCGGCCTGCGGGAACAGCCCCGAGAACCTGCACGCTGAGTGTGAGTGGGCCTCGCGTCAGATCTCCGCCCACCAGCGGCAAAGAAAAATCGGCAACAGCTTCACTGAGGCCTGAGCGAATTCCTTCTAACCAAGGGTCCTCTGCACTAGGCAAACTAAGCGCAAGGGTCATCGCTACAGGTCGCGCGCCCATGGCCGCGAGATCACTGGTCGCAGCCGCGACGGCTCGATAAGCCAGCTCTATGGGAGGAGATTTAGGAGGAAAATGCACGCCCTCGAGCATGCTATCCGCCGATACAACCAGCTCTTCGCCCGGTGCTAAACGCAGAACCGCGGCATCATCGCCATTACCAAGAACGACGTCCGGGCCTTTATCAAGCTGCTGGAAGTATCGCGCAATGACGCTGAACTCGTCGCGCGGCTGACTAGCGTCCGGCACTAACCTCGGGACCGCGCAGTTGGCGGGCTAATTTGTCCAGCACGCCATTAATGTATTTGTAGCTCTCTGCAGCGCCAAACTTCTTGGCAAGGGCTACGGACTCGTTAATCACGACGCGATAAGGCACATCAATGCGATCGCGAAGCTCAAAGCCGCCCATGCGCAGCAGGGAGCGCTCAATGGGATCCAGCTCCCGTAGCTCACGATCCAGCAAGGGCTCGAGAAGGCCATCGAGCTCGTCTACCAAGGGAGGGACGCCGTGTATCAAGGCCTGAAAGTACTCCAGGTCCACGACAGCAAAGTCATAGTCAGTGCGAAACTCAGCCTCGATATCCGAAGACGTCGCACCCGCCATATGCCACTGGTACAACGCCTGCAACGCATAGTGTCGGGCTTTTCGCCGACGGGCGACGAGTTCCTGTTGAGCCTGCTTTGTCACCTCAGCCTAACTGACCCAGCAAGCTGACCATTTCCAGCGCGGACAGGGCTGCTTCTACACCCTTATTGCCGGCCTTGGTACCGGAACGCTCAATCGCCTGCTCAATACTGTCGACAGTAAGAACGCCAAAGGCGATGGGTATATCGTGACTGAGACTGACCTGAGCAACACCCTTGGTGCACTCTCCTGCCACGTGTTCAAAGTGTGGCGTCCCGCCGCGAATAACGGCACCTAGTGCGACAATCGCGTCGTAATTTCCGGTTTTTGCGACACGCTGACAAGCCAGCGGAATCTCAAACGCGCCGGGAACGCGGATGACCGTGATCTGCTCTTCGGCGACGCCATGGCGCTTGAGCGTATCAATCGCTCCCTCAAGGAGATGCTCCACGACAAAACTGTTCCAACGACCCACCAACAGGGCATAACGTCCCGTCGTATGTGTCATCACTCCTTCGATGGTATTCACACTACTCATGATTTTCTCTACTCACTATCGTTACTGTCCCCAACGGCTGCCCTTGCCTGCCGCTTCTCGACATTTCCTTCAACACTTCATGCAAATTCGGGAGGCTCAAGATAATCAATCACCTCCAGCCCGAATCCGGAGATAGCATTGTACTTGATAGGTGCTCCCATCAGGCGAATCTTGCCTACACCCAACTCGCGCAAAATCTGCGACCCCACACCCACCGTGTTGTAGCTATCACCGGCTTTGGCATCTCGCAGCGCCACAGCACCGAGGGCCTGATCAACACTGTGAAGTAATTGTTCATCGGTCTCACTGCGACTCAAGAGCACCAGTACGCCCGATCCGTCTTTGGCTATTGCCTCAAGACTTCGCTGCACGCTCCAACCAGTCTGCCCTTGCGCATCACAGCCCAACAAATCGCGCAGAGTGGAACTCGCATGAACCCGCACCAGCGTCGGGGTATCTGCGCTGATCTCGCCGACACTCAGGGCTATGTGCAGGCCGCCATGCGTTCGATCGCGATAAGTGGCCATTTGAAACTTGCCATAGCGAGTATCGAGATCGCCCTCGCGAACTCGTTCGATGGTCTGCTCGTTGGCTATGCGGTAATGAATGAGATCCGCCACGGAACCGAGCTTCAGGTCATGAGTCTCGGCAAACGCAATAAGAGCGGGTCCATCGGCTAGTTCGCCCTGGTCATCCAATACGTCTGCAATAACGGCCGCTGGTGTCAGTCCCGCGATGCGGGTGTAGTCCACTGCGGTCTCGGTATGTCCGGCGCGCGTTAAAACACCGCCGGGTTGCGCAGCGAGAGGAAAAATATGTCCCGGCTGCACAATATCGCCCGGTACTGCCTGGGATGCCACAGCCACCTGCACGGTATGAGCCCTGTCCGCCGCTGAGATTCCCGTATCAATGCCCTGCGCAGCTTCAATGGACAGGGTGAAGTGAGAGGTATCACTCTCCTTGCCCGCGACCATGGGCGGTAGATCCAACTGCTCGCAGCGCTCCTGAGTCAGGGCCAAACACACAAGCCCGCGCGCTTTACGCGCCATAAATGTCACATGATCAGCCGTGCAGTGCTCCGCCGCGACCATGACCACACCTTCGTTATTTTGTTCGTCACGCTCATCCAGGATGACGACCATGCGGCCGTGTCGGAGGTCATCGAGTAACTCACCTACACTGTTGACACTTACGTCGTTCATGTCCGGGCATCCAGGTAACCATTGTCAGCCAGCGTCTGGTAATCGATACCGCCCCCCGGCTTTGCTGCCTCGGAGCCTTGCAGCAAGCGCTCCAGATATCGGGCGATGACATCAACTTCGAGATTAACGCGACTCCCGGGGCTGTAATGCGTAAACACGGTTTCCGCCATAGTTTGCGGAATGATGTTGAGGTCAAAATTTGCACCATCCACGGCGTTAACCGTGAGACTTGTACCATCGATACAAATGCTGCCCTTGTGTGCAATGTACTTTGCGAGCTCATCGGGGGCTCTCACTACAACCCGCCATGACCGAGCATCCTCCTCCATACTGACGATCTCACCAAGACCATCCACGTGACCGCTGACAATGTGCCCGCCCAGGCGACTCTCAGGGGTGAGGGATTTTTCCAGATTAACGGTGGAGCCCTGAGATAGATCACCCAAAGTGGTGAGATTAAGGGTCTCTATAGAAACATCGGCCCAGAACCCGTCACCTGGTAACTCCGTTACCGTCAGACAAACACCATTCGTCGCTATGCTGTCGCCGATTCCCACATCATCAAGAGACAGCTTGCCTGTGTGGATGCGCAAGCGCATATCGCCGCCGCTGGGCTGCTGCGCCGCGACCGTTCCTACCGCTTGAATAATTCCCGTGAACATTCGGTTTCCTGACTACTTTGTGATTGCTTTACTGCGTTTTATTCAGCGCGACCCTGAGGTTCAAAGATAAAACGATGATCGACACCCAACTGTCGACGATCGACGAGCTTCAGCCTGTAAGCTTCGGCCATTCGATCAAGCGGCAACTCCATTAACGGTCGCGCCCGGCTTCCCAGAAGAACAGGAGCCATGTACACGACGAGTTGATCAATCAGACCGCTCTCGAGCATCGTCCCTGCTAAACGGGGACCGGATTCTAACAGAATCTCATTGCACTCCATTGCTCCAAGCGCAGTCATGATTTCCTCGGGTAGCAAGCGCGCGCCCGCGCTGGGCACTGCTAGGCGATCAATACTGGATGGGATCTCGTCGCAATTTGCGTCTGCAGCGTGAATCAGAAGGCTGGGCTGCTCTCCCTGTAACACCGCCGCATGAAATGGTGTGCGTAGGTAGGTATCCGCCACCACACGGAGTGCCCGACGCGCGGGAGGTGGCAATAGCTCATCGCCAAAACTGGCGTCTCGCACCGTAAGAGCACAATCATCAGCCAGTACCGTACCCACGCCCGTCAGGATTCCGCAGCTCTCTGCGCGCAGCTTTTGCACGTCCAAGCGGGCATCCGGTCCCGTAATCCACTGACTTTCTCCCGACGCCATAGCCGTGCGTCCGTCGAGGGACATGGCGAGCTTTGCGCGCAGTCTCGGTCTACCTCGCCGCTGCCTCATCAAGAAGCCCGCTAACTGGGATTCCACCTGCTCGCCCATCAATCCTTCGGCAACTGCTATCCCAGCAGCCGAGAGGTCACGCATACCCCCACCGTCTACCTGAGGATTCGGATCTCTTAGACCCACGATCACGCGCGCAACGCCGGCAGAAATCAAAGCCTGGGAACAAGGGGGCGTGCGGCCCACATGGGCACAGGGTTCCAAGGTAACGTAGGCGGTACTTCCCCGCGCCGCGTCACCGGCCGCCTTTAAAGCAACGACTTCAGCGTGATCATCCCCCGCAGGCTGGGTAAAGCCCTCCCCGACAACAGCAGAATCGTTAACCAGAACACAGCCAACGTGAGGATTCGGACGCGCCCAGTATTTACCACGCTCGGCTAAACGCAGCGCGTGGCCCATAAACTGATGGTCTTGTGCTGAGAACATCAAACAGGCGACGCCTTAGGCGTCGCTGTCCGCTTCGGGGCTTAGAGGAGTACCGATTCGCGATTCGGGCTCAGCCTGGAGGCGTTCGATCGCGGCTTGAAATTCGGCAATATCCTCAAAGCTTCGATACACCGAGGCAAATCGCACGTAAGCGACCTTATCGAGTTCCTTGAGGCTATCCATTACCAACTCACCAAAAACGCGGGAGTTCACTTCGCGCTCCCCGGTGGCGCGAAGCTTTTGCTTAATGTGACTGATCTCCGCCTCAATCAATTCCACAGATACGGGCCGTTTTTCTAGTGCGCGCAAAAACCCCGCTCTCAGCTTATCCTCATTAAACGGTTCACGACTGCCGTTTTGCTTAATCACCCTGGGCATCACCAGTTCGGCTGCCTCATAGGTGGTAAAACGCTCCTTACACGACAGACACTCACGTCGACGACGAACCTGAGCGCCGTCTGTTACCAAACGTGAATCGATAACCTTGGTGTCGTCATCCGAGCAAAAAGGGCAATGCATCAGTGGCTCCGCCTGTAGCTGCGTGAATCGTTTCTGGCTACTGCTCCAGACTCAGGCGGCAACCGCTGAGCCCGCGGCGGGACGCTCTCCGTAAACCGGAAAGCGCCCACAGATGGCCAGAACTTTGGTTTTCACGGTAGCGATGGTCGCCTCCGCGTCGCCAGACTCCAGAGCCTCAAGTACATCACACATCCAGTTGGTGAGCTCCCGTGTTTCTGCTTCGCCAAAGCCGCGGGTGGTAATAGCCGGGGTACCCACACGCAGTCCCGAGGTGATAAACGGCGACCGTGGATCGTTTGGTACGGCATTCTTGTTCACGGTGATGTTGGCAGCGCCCAGGGCGGCATCCGCGTCCTTACCGGTGTATGGCTTGCCGATAAGGTCCACCAGCATTAAGTGGTTGTCCGTACCACCAGAAACAATATTAATGCCACGCTCCATAAAGGTTGCGGCCATTGCACGAGCATTAGCCACCACTTGCTCCTGATACGCCACAAACTCCGGTTGCTGTGCCTCCAAAAAGCTGACCGCTTTAGCCGCAATAACATGCATCAGAGGTCCGCCCTGGCCACCGGGGAATACCGCCGACTGAAACTTCTTCTCAAGCTCCTCATTCGCTTTGGCCAGGATAATACCGCCCCGGGGGCCGCGAAGCGTTTTGTGCGTGGTTGATGTCACGACATCGGCAAAGGGTACGGGATTGGGGTAGACGCCCGCGGCAACCAGACCCGCCACGTGCGCCATATCGACGAGGAGGTAGGCACCCACCTCATCAGCGATAGACCGATAGCGAGCCCAATCCACCACGCGACTGTAGGCGGAGAAACCACCAATAATCATCGCTGGCTTGTGCTCCCGGGCCAGCCTGTCGATCTCATCGTAGTCTATCTCGCCCGTATCGTTGTTCAGGCCGTATTGAATCGCGTTGTAGTGCTTCCCGGAGAAATTGGGTTTAGCGCCGTGGGTGAGATGCCCACCATCCGCCAAACTCATACCCAGACTCGTATCCCCGGGTTTTACCAAGGCCTGAAACACCGCGGAGTTCGCTTGAGAACCGGAGTGCGGCTGCACATTCGCGTAATCGGCGCCAAACAGGGCTTTTGCCCGCTCGACCGCGAGTTCTTCAGCTTTGTCTACGTACTCACAACCGCCGTAGTAGCGTTTGCCGGGATAGCCTTCAGCGTATTTGTTAGTGAGCACTGAACCCTGAGCCTGAAGCACCCTCGGACTTGCATAGTTTTCCGAGGCGATAAGCTCAATATGTTCTTCCTGACGGCTCTCCTCATCGCAGATGGCGGAAAACAGGGCGTCATCGAAGCCCTCAATAGACATGGCATCGTCAAACATTGCGATCTCTCCTGATGCGCGAAAAAGATGGGAAAGGTGAGATTTTAACCGAAAGCCGGACTCGGGCCTATCTCGACTATGCTGGCGATGGTTTTGCTAGAATCCGCGCCACAAAACACAGGAAGACTACAGCACCATGACACAGTACGTTTACAGCATGAATCGCGTGGGCAAAGTTGTACCGCCCAAAAAGACTATCCTTGAAAATATCTCCCTCTCGTTTTTTCCCGGCGCAAAGATTGGCGTACTCGGACTCAACGGCTCGGGCAAGTCAACGCTGCTGAAAATCATGGCCGGCCTGGACACAGACATACTTGGCGAGGCGCGCCCCCAGCCAGACCTCAATATCGGTTATTTGCCTCAGGAGCCCCAGCTGGACCCGGAAAAAGACGTACGGGGCAATGTCGAAGAGGGACTCAGCGTCGCTTTAAACGCCCTCGCAGGTCTTGAAAAGGTCTACGCTGATTACGCAGAGCCGGATGCCGACTTTGATGCCCTCGCCAAAGAGCAAGCTCGCTTGGAAGACGTCATACAAGCCACAGACGCGCATAACATTGATCATCGTCTGGAAGTAGCCGCCGACGCCCTGCGCTTACCGGCCTGGGATGCGGACGTCACAACGCTGTCAGGCGGTGAGCGACGCCGTGTGGCACTGTGCCGCCTGCTGCTGTCCGGTCCGGATATGCTGCTGCTGGACGAACCCACCAACCATCTCGATGCCGAGAGCGTTGCCTGGTTGGAACGTTTTCTGGAGGACTTCCCCGGCACCGTGGTAGCAATCACCCACGATCGCTATTTTCTCGACAACGCCGCCGGATGGATTCTGGAGCTGGATCGGGGTCGCGGCATTCCCTACGAAGGCAATTACTCGGATTGGCTCAACGCCAAGGAGCAGCGACTCGAGCAGGAGCAGCGTCAGGAAGCATCCCACCAAAAAGCCATCAAAGCCGAGCTGGAATGGGTGCGCAGCAATCCCAAAGGACGCCAGGCCAAGAGCAAAGCCCGCCTCGCACGATTCGAGGAGCTTCAGTCTCAGGAATTTCAGAGCCGCAACGAAACCAACGAAATTTACATTCCCCCGGGGCCCCGACTCGGTGACAAGGTTATCGAAATACAGAACCTTCGCAAAACCTACGACGATCGCCTGCTCTTTGATGATCTGACGTTGTCAGTGCCCAAAGGCAGCATCGTGGGCATCATTGGCGCCAACGGCATGGGTAAGTCAACGCTGTTTAGACTCATCAATGGCGAAGAACAGCCCGATGCCGGAACAATTGAGCTGGGTGAAACCGTCAAGCTGGCCTACGTGGATCAATCCAGAGACGATCTGGCCGGTGACAAAACCGTGTGGGAAGAAGTGTCTGATGGTCTGGATATCATGAATATCGGCGGTTACGAGGTTAACTCGCGCTCCTATGTGGGTCGCTTCAATTTCAAAGGCTCAGATCAGCAAAAGTTCGTCAAAGATCTGTCCGGCGGTGAGCGGAACCGCCTGCATCTCGCAAAACTGCTCAAGCAGGGCGCTAACGTTCTGCTGCTGGACGAGCCGACCAACGATCTGGACGTCGAAACCCTCCGCGCTCTGGAGGAGGCGATTCTTGCGTTTCCCGGTTCTGCAATGATTATCTCTCACGACCGCTGGTTCCTGGACCGGGTGGCGACGCACATCCTCGCCTACGAGGACGATGGTGGCGTTGTTTTCCATGAGGGTAACTACAGCGACTATGAGGAAGATCGTAGAGCGCGCATGGGGGCAGCAGCGGATCAACCGCACAGGCTGCGTTATCGCAAATTAAAATAGGCGGTCGGAGGCATTTGCAGCTGCAAGTGCCTGTGATTCAATGCACGCAGGCTTCGGAATCAGGTGGTACAGCATGAGTGATTTTCCCGGTGAGCGCCGTCACTTTACCCGCGCAAAGGTCGACCTCCCCGTAGAGGTTCATCAGGGTGGTAGCGTCTGGAATCAGCGACTGATCGATATTTCCGTAGCGGGTATCTCTACTGATCAGCCCGATGTCTGGGATGCTCAGTACAACGAGCCTTTTACACTGATCATTGACGCAGGACGCTTTGGAGTTCTTGAACTGCACGCCTATCTGCAACATGTCGAGGCAGGCAGATTGGGCTTTGCGGTACAGCATGTTGATCGTAACAACGTCGAACCATTACGCGCTCTGCTGTCTGAGCACGTGTCCGACCCCCTCGCGCTGGAAGCAGATATCGACAAACTGGACAATCCCGAGTGACTGAGAGGGCCGACTCACCCAAAGGGAAGAACGTTTTTAAAGATCCACTCTTGCACTTCGCGGTCATCGGCGTGGCTTTCTTTTTGGGGTACTTTTTCCTCAACGGTACCGAATCAAGCACCGAGAGTATCGTAGTCAGTACGGCACAGCAGGAACAGCTTGTGGCCTCCTACTCTCGCGTCTGGCGACGTCCCCCAAATGCCGAGGAGCTGAAGGGCTTGCTTGATGACTGGGTACGCGAAGAAATTGCCAATCGCGAAGCCATGAATCTTGGGCTGGCCACCAATGATCTGGTGGTTCGCCGGCGACTGCGCCAGAAGTACGAATCTTTTATGGATCAAATCGCAGCCTCTGTGGAACCCACAGAAAGCGAACTTGAGGCGTGGTACGCGGAGCACGCTGATGGGTATCGGGAGGACGCGAGATACAGCCTGCGACAACGGTTTTTCAGCAGTGATCGGCGAGACGACGCTAATGCCGATGCTGCCGCTGCCTTGGCACAGCTCGATGTGAACAGTCCCGAGCTCACTGCTGAACTGGGCGACGCCCTGGCCATGCCTCAACACTTTGAAAACAATAGAGAAACTGAACTAACTAATCGCTTTGGGCAGGCGTTCACCGAGCGCCTCCCGGATCTGCCCATAGCCCAATGGTCGGGGCCGGTCCCATCTGCCTACGGCTTCCATCTCGTCTTCATTGAGAGTGCCGACAGCCAGAGGCAGCCGCCCCTGGAGGATGTGCGCGATGCAGTGCTTCGCGATTGGCGGGCCGAGCAGATTGATACAGCGCGTGACGCGCTCTACGCAGGATTGCTGAAACGCTATAAGGTTGAAATTCAAACAGTCCCCGAGTCAGCAGACAGCTAGAACGCTATAAATCGAGCGCAAGCGCCTCGGCCAAGCTAGCAACCGCATGAACCTGCATACCGGTTGGAGACGTTTTGGGCGCATTTCCCCGCGGCACAATAGCGCGGGCAAAACCATGTTTTGCGGCCTCAGCCAGGCGCTCTTGCCCCGAAGGTACCGGCCTGATCTCTCCCGCTAAACCCACTTCGCCAAACACCACCAGATCCCGCGGCAGGGGTCGGTCTCGAAAACTCGAAACAATCGCCAATAGCAATGCCAGGTCAACACTGGTCTCCAGCACCCTCACGCCGCCCACCACGTTGGCAAACACATCCTGGTCACCCACTTGCAAGCCCCCATGACGGTGCAGAATAGCCAGCAACATGGCCAGTCGATTTTGCTCAAGGCCTACAGCCAGACGCCGAGGGTTGCCCAATGGGCTGTCGTCTACCAACGCCTGTATTTCTACCAGCAGAGGCCGCGTGCCTTCCCAGACAACCATCACCACACTGCCGGAAGATTGCTTCTCGCCACGCTCCAAAAATATGGCTGAAGGGTTACGAACCTCCCGCAGTCCCTGCTCGGTCATAGCGAAAATCCCCAGCTCGTTCACCGCTCCGAAACGGTTTTTCTGTCCTCGCAAGGTCCTGAAACGCTGGTCGTCGGAGCTCTCCAGAAGTACCGAGCAGTCAATCATATGCTCCAGCACTTTGGGCCCAGCGAGACTTCCATCTTTTGTGACATGGCCGACCAGCAACAACACAATACCGCGCTGCTTCGCCGCGCGAGTCAAGGTTGCGGCGCAATCGCGGACCTGCGATACGCTTCCCGGTGCAGAGCTCAGCTCCTCGCTGTAAACAACCTGAATAGAATCAACCACCAGCAGCTTCGGCTGATGGGTATCCAGTGCGGCAAGTATGGCTTCGACATTGGTCTCCGCCATCAGTTTTAACTGATCAAGAGGCAAGGAGAGCCGCTGTGCGCGCATCGCGATTTGTTGCGGGCTCTCCTCTCCCGTGACGTAGAGCGCGGACATTTGACTCGCCAGTCCACAACAGGCCTGCAACAGCAGCGTGCTTTTTCCCGCTCCAGGGTTGCCGCCCAACAAAATAGCCGACCCTGGCACCAGCCCACCGCCCAAGACACGATCGAACTCTGTCATGCCCGTGGGAATGCGCTGCACCTCGGAGACATCAATCTCGCTGAGCACCCGTGCAGGCGCGAGCTCTCCCGCAAAACCCTGCGCCCGCCCCGGTGTCGATCGACCGGCGCCCTTGGAACTCGCCAAACGTATCTCACTGAGCGTGTTCCAGGCTCCGCAATCACTGCACTGCCCCTGCCACTTGTGATAATCCGAGCCGCAATCACTACACACGAAGGCTGTCTTTGCCTTGGCCATTTACATTTCCACGTGAAAACTCAGCAGCGATGCTACAACTAATGTCGCAAGCTGGGTATGCTGTGCGGCCGCTCTCTTTAAGCAATAGTGTGCATGGCCTCTCGTCCTCTCATTCCCGACTCCCAAATGGTGTTCTCCGCTGAGCTTGCGGCTGTCGTGGGATTGGCGGAGGCGGTGTTGCTGCAGCAGATCAAAGGGCTCTACCATCATCAGCCCGCTACGCGCCGTGACGGCCTTGCGTGGTTACACGTCAGTCGTGCTTATTTACAGCAACTATTGCCTTTTTGGAGTCTCGACGAACTTCAGGGTGTCTGCGACTCGCTGGAGGCTCTCGGGCTTCTGCGCATTGACCGACAGACTGCGGCGCAGGACAGCCTGCTACTGGCTATCAACGAGGGATCCGGGGTCGAGCATACCCCTGTTACCAAGGCAGCCTCGCCACAAAGCCCCAGCACCAGAACCAGTCCACCCGCAGCGACGTCTGGGGTGCCGGCCTCAAGCATCGAGAGCAAAGAGAAAGCACCCCGTGGTGTAATGCCCAGACCGGGAAAACGCACGGGAGAGCCACTGCCTCCGGATTTTCAGCCCAGCGAGGACATGCTTGAATTACTCGAACGTTTTCACGGTGTTCCCCGGGCATTTGCGCTGCAGCAGATAGAGGACTTCACGCTTTACTGGCGCGAGCGAGGAAGCGCGGGACATGCCTGGCAAAATCGTTTCAAACAGCATGTACAATTCCAGTGGGCAAGACAGCAACAAGAAACAACGGGAGTCGATCATGCAGGACAGCGAGGAACTGGCACAACGCGTCGAACGCGAGATAGCAGCCTCGAAAGCGACCTCACCGATACCTCCTGGGCAGAGTGATTCGAGACACAAGCCGGATCCGGCACTCGTCGAGGCCATCAATCAGGTCTTTGCGCTCTTTAGACTCAATTATCACAACCAGTACTACGCCGCCTTCAGCGAAGCCGAGCAGCTGAGGCAGATCAAAAAGCTATGGCTGGACTCTTTGAGAGACGTTCCTGCCGCGCAGATTCTCCAGGGTGCCAAGCTGGCGATCGAGAACAGTGAATACCTGCCCACCCTCAATCGTATGCACAAGTGCTGCGAAGAGAGCCTGCCGGCCTTGGGGCTACCCGCGCCGCGGGCGGCGTATATAGAGGCCTGTAACGCAGGCTCACCTCCCGAACTCAAACACTGGTCTCACCCCGCTGTTTACTGGGCGGGGCGTGATAGCGGATGGCAAAAACTCGCCGCAAATCCCGAGACGCAAAGCTGGCCTTTGTTTAACCGCCATTACCAAACTCGTTGCGCGACACTACTCAATGGCGACGAAGTACCACCGGTACCCGAACCTCCGAAGGACCGATTGCCGTCGAAAGCACTGGACAGCGATGCCGCCCTCGAACAACTTCAAAGACTCAAGGCCGATAACGACCTCTAGGGACTTCTTATGCTGCAACATCAACATGGCTCTCGCCTGAGCAAAATCCTAAGCGCGCTGTGCTTGAGCGCTTTTATCAGCCTGGCCGGCACAGGGGCCTATGCGCAATTAGCGCCAGGGGCAGAAGACCCCTCCACCCCATGGAACTGGTCTGACATGACTGTCTTCGATGCGGTGAATCAGGTTCGCGCAGGCCGCGACCTCACCCCAGAGACCTGGCCCGGCAACGCACGAGTCGCAGTGCTACTGTCCTACGATGTAGATAATGAAACTGTCATGGGACTGCGCACCGGTGAAGTCAGCATCGGCCCCCTCTCCCAGGGACAATATGGCCATCGTGTCGCGCTTCCACGGATCGTCAAGCTCATGGAAGAAGAGGCCATTCCATCGACCTTTTTCTTTCCCGCCTGGAGTCTGAAGATCGCTCCCGAACAGGCCGCATTAATCAATGCCTCAGGACGTCATGAGATCGCGGTGCATGGCTGGATTCATGAACGAAACACCAACCTCGATGCAGCCACCGAGGAACGCGTTCTTCGTCAGGCTATGGATACTATCGAGGAGATCAGCGGTAAACGGCCCGTGGGCTATCGTGCGCCGTCATGGAACCACAGCCCGGCCACGCTCAGCATTGTGCGTGAGATCGGCTTTCTCTACGAAAGCTCGCTGATGCATGACGATCGCCCCTACGAGCTTGTACAAAACGGCGAGCCCACCGACCTGGTCGAACTCCCCGTGGACTGGATTCTTGATGACGCGCCCCTCATGAACCCGCTGGGGAACCGCTATATGAATCCCCGGGACATCATGCAGGTATGGATCGATGAGTTTGATAAAGCCTGGGAAGAAGGCACGCTCTTTTTGCTAACTCTTCACCCCCATGTGAGTGGACACCGGTCCCGTATCGTTGCCCTGGAGGGATTAATCGAACACATCAAAGCGAAAGGGGATGTCTGGTTTGCGACGCACGAAGAGGCGGCACGCTACGTGCGGTCCCAGGCGCAAATGGATTAGCTGTTTGCCGTTGGTGTTCGAGCTATTGGTGTTCGAGCTATTGGTGTCGGAGCTGCGAAGGAATCAGGTGAAAAGTCCGCGTTAGTACCCGTCTGAGTAACCGCCAGATGAACCGCGAGCGAGGTTTTCAAAGCGCGTGTACTCCCCAAAGAAGGCGAGTCGACAGGTACCAATAGGTCCGTTTCGTTGCTTACCGATAATAATTTCGGCCGTGCCCTTATCCGCCGAATCCGGGTTGTAGACCTCATCGCGATAGATAAACATGATGACGTCGGCGTCCTGCTCAATAGCGCCCGATTCTCGGAGATCTGAATTGACAGGCCGTTTGTTAGGCCGTTGCTCCAAAGACCGATTGAGCTGAGAGAGTGCTACCACTGGGCAACGAAACTCTTTGGCTATGGCCTTTAAGCTTCGCGAGATTTCGGAGATTTCTGCCGTACGACCTTCGGAGGCTCCCGCAACCTGCATGAGCTGCATGTAGTCGATCATGATCATGGCGATATTGCCGTGCTCACGCTTTACCCGACGAGCGCGACTACGCACTTCCGTGGGGGTGAGCGCCGGGGTGTCATCAATAAGCAATCCGGTATTTTTCAGCTTACCCACCGCCCCCGACAGACTCTCCCAGCCTGCCTGATCAAGACGCCCGGTGCGTACCAGGGTCTGATCAATGCGCCCGATAGATGACAGCAGACGCATCATCAGGGCCTCGGCGGGCATTTCCATGGAAAACACCAGCACCGGGTCCGGTTGATGCAGGATGGCATTCTCTACCAGATTCATGGCGAAGGCGGTCTTACCCATTGACGGACGACCCGCCACGATCACCAAGTCGGACTTTTGAAGACCCGAGGTGTACTTATCGAGATCGATATAACCGGTGGTTAACCCTGTGATATCCCCACCGCTGTTACACAGCTCTTCGATGCGCTGCACAGTCTCGGTAAGGAGCAATCCAACATCCTGAGGCCCACCGGCTTTGGGACCTTGCTCACCAATCTGCATGATGAGTCGTTCGGCCTCATCAATGAGTTCAGCCGAACTGCGGCCCTGGGGCGTAAACCCACTGTCAGCTATCTCCTGGGCAGCCTCAATCAGCCGTCGCAGCGCAGAACGCTCGCGAACCACCTGTGCATAGGCACGAATGTTTGAGGCGCTGGGCGTGTTCTCAGCAAGCTCAGAGAGGTAGGCATGTCCACCGGCAGCATCGAGCTCTCCAGCAAGTTGCAGCTGATCAGCCAGAGTCACCACGTCGACGGGATGTGCGGCTTCGGCAAGATGCCGAATCTGGCGGAAAATCAAACGGTGGTCCGGACGGTAAAAGTCCTCGGGGGTCACCATTTCTGCGACGCTATCCCAGGCATCCTGGGAAATCATGAGCCCGCCGATAACAGACTGCTCGGCTTCTACCGATTGAGGTTGGAGCTTTATACGCGCGACGTCACCGTCATAGGGACGGTTGGATTGGGAACGTTGTGGGCTAACTTCTGCCATCAGCGGGCCTTTCCGGCGCAGGGCCGTCCAGAGTAGCCCATATTTGGAGAGGGAAAAAGCAAACGCGACCCGAAAGCCGCGTTAAAGTCTGTAAATCGAATGACTACGTGTCGTCATTCGGGGACTGTTACTCGGGAACAACCGCCAGAGTAACGTCTGTCATCACATCAGGGTGAACCTGAATCGCAATGCTGTACTCGCCAAGCTCACGAAGAGCGCCTTCCGGGAGTCGAACCTCAGACTTATCGATTTCACAGCCCGCTGCACAGACTGCTTCGGCGATATCGCGGGTGCCGATAGAACCGAACAGCTTGCCTTCTTCCCCAGCGTTCGCCTCGATAGTCAACACATCCAGCGCTGAAAGAGCCTCTGCACGGCCTTGAGCCGCCGTCAAAGCTTCGGCTGCAGCACGCTCAAGATCAGCTCGACGCGCTTCAAACTCTGCAACATTCGCATCTGTTGCAGGGACTGCTTTGCCCTGAGGGATCAGGTAATTCCGGCCGTAACCCGCTTTAACAGTGACTTTGTCACCCAGGCCACCGAGGTTGCCGATATTTTCCAGCAGAATAATTTCCATGGTTTGGTCCTCTGTATCAGTACCCACAGGTACTGTTATTTCAGTATTACGAATTAACTTTTGGGTTCGTCCGGATCATCGTCATCCGAAACGTCCTCTCTGTCCTCTGCATCGCTGTCAGAACCAGACACCTCGTCAGGGGGTGTCGCGGACTGCCATCGACTGCGAAAATTCATCATGGTGTCTGCCAGCACAAGCCCGACAAGCCCCAGTTTGGCGGCGTCAAACACCAACCATGCGACATAAATGCCGCTCATCCAAAAACTACTCTGCCCTCTGTGCCGGGCTCTCGCGTGTAACAGCGCGAATCCGGCGATGGTCAAGGGCAACAACATCGCCGCTCCCCAACTGCGAAACGCCAACCCTGCAGCGGTAAAACCAAGGGCTACCATAGCCAATCCCCACACCAGGGTCTTGGGTAACTGCAGGTCTCGAAACTCGCTGCCAAACCCTCCAGGGTTGTACAGCGCGGCCTGCCAGTATCGCGCCAGAGCCAAACACAAAAAGCTCAGGACGCCATTCGCCGTTCCCATCATGCCCGCCAGCTGCGCCAGCGTCGGTGGCTGCAGACCCAGAGCCTCTCCCCCGGCTTCGAGGGTTTGGCTCTCGAGCGCCGCAAAAAACTGTGCGAACAATCCCGCCAACTCCGTGAGCATCGACTGACCAAAGGCCAACAAAGCCACACCCGTAGCCAGCGCGACGCCAGCGCTGGCAAAGGCCGTCAGCGCTAAACTCACTGACGTTCTCAAAACTAAGGCAAGTATCGCCGTTCCCAACAACATCGCCAGGGTACTGCTGTCTCCGGTTATCCGGGTCACCAGCAGCGCCGGCAGCGATGCCCAGAGCACCAACCACAGGCCTTCTCGACTGCCCTTGCGAAGCGTCACTAAAGCAACGACGCCAGCGCCAATCCAGGCAAATAACAAACTTCCGGAACTCGCGACCGCAAGCAAAAGCGCGCGATAGCGCCCGCTCATTGCGAATCGGGCAAGTCCCTGCATGCCGTTTAACTAATCACTGAAGTATGGAACATCGGGATATTCATCCTCGAAGTCCCAAACGATCAACGGTGGCCGTCGGTATAAGGCAGCAGTGCGAGGAAACGTGCGCGCTTAACAGCTGTAGATAGCTGGCGCTGATACTTCGCTTTGGTGCCCGTGATACGGCTTGGAACGATCTTGCCGGTCTCAGAGATGTAAGCCTTGAGCGTATCGAGATCCTTGTAATCGATCTCTTTAACGCCTTCAGCGGTGAAACGGCAAAACTTACGACGACGGAAAAAACGTGCCATCTGTTAATACTCCTTTTTGATTCGCGCCTTAAGCCTCAGCTTCAGCAGCTGGTGCTTCTTCGGTGGTCTCGTCAGAAGCGCTGTCGTTCTCACGACGCGGCTTCTCGCTACCCTGACGGTCCTCATAGCGGGACTTGCGCTCGCGGCTCTCTTTCTCCGCCTTCATGATTGACGACTCTTCCAGATCCGGCGCATCGCGACGAATCACGAGATTACGGATAACCGCGTCGTTGTATCGGAAAGTCGTTGTCAGCTCGTCCATGGCTTCGTTGGAAGCCTCGACATTCATCAGAATATAGTGAGCTTTGTGAACCTTGGAAATCGGGAATGCCAGCTGGCGGCGGCCCCAATCTTCCAGACGGTGTACAGATCCACCATCTTTGGTGATGGTATTGGTGTAGCGTTCAATCATGCCGGGGACCTGTTCAGACTGGTCCGGATGCACCATGAACACGATTTCGTAGTGTCGCATCAACGAGCTCCTTACGGGTTTTAGTCACCGGATTACGTAGATCGCAGGCCGTATGACAAGGAGAAACGGCCAAAGTTGACCGTCCAAATTTTGAGGCGCGGATTCTACAGTCCGGAAGCGCCGTCTGCAAGAAGTCTTTGGCGGCGTATTTCGAACAAACACACCCCCGTCGCTACCGACACATTGAGGCTACTCACAGCACCTGCCATAGGAAGACTGATCAAAAAGTCACAACGCTCCCGGGTGAGGCGCCGCATACCCGCCCCTTCTGCGCCCATCACCAGCGCTACAGGGCCGCTGAACTCCGTCGAATACAAACTCACTCCGACTTCACCGGCCGTTCCATAGATCCACACCCCGGCGGCCTTTAAAGTATCCAGGCTTCGCGCAAGGTTGGTCACTCGTACCAGTGGCACGGTCTCAGTGGCGCCGCAGGCAACTTTTCGAACAACAGCGGTGATGTCAGCGGCATTGTCCTTGGGCACGATAACTGCGGTAACCCCTGCGGCGTCAGCACTCCTCAGGCAGGCGCCCAGGTTATGCGGGTCCGTAACGCCATCCAGCACAAGCACAAGCGCCTGCGGTTCGTCCGACAGGGCTTGCTGGAGCTGAGCCTCACTCCATCTAAGATCACTCTGTCCCGCGGTGTTCTCGCCCAGCTCTGCGACTACGCCCTGATGCCGCCCGGAAACCAGCTCATCGAGCTTCCCCCTCGGGAGGCGACTAATCGGTACATCCGCGTTGGACGCGAGAACGAGCAGTGCCTGCATACGGCCATCATCTCGGCCCTTTTGCAGCCAAAGGCGGCTTACGGATTTAGGCTGCCTGCGCAGGAGCTCTTCTACCGCGTGAAGGCCAAAAGCATACTCAGTTGCCACCGCTATCTACCTATCTACCTTTGGACTTCCGCTTGGGGCTACTCTTAGCGCCGCCCTTTGCCGGCCCTTTACCGTTTTTTGCGCGATTAGTACTGGGGGCCTGCTTCGACGCACTACCGCTGCCACCACTACCACGATTGCGCCCACCCGGCTTCGCCTTAGACTTTGTTGGCGGCTTTCCTTTTCCGCGCGCACCAGCACCTTGGCCTGGCGTAGACGATGGCTTTGATGAACTGCCAGCACCTTTACCCGCACCAGAACCTTTGCGTTTTCGAGAGTCAGGGAGGGCGACAGGCTCAAGATCAATCTTGCGTTCATCCAAGTTGACGGCTGCCACCAACACCTCAATCGCTGCTCCCAGCTGAAAACTGCGGCCGGTTCGCTCGCCGACCAGTCGCTGCTGCGCCGCGTCAAAACGGTAGTAGTCGCCGGGAAGCGATGTAACGTGTACCAGTCCTTCGATATAAAGGTCGTTTAACTCCACAAACAGGCCAAAGTTGGTTACCGCGCTAACCACACCGCCAAATTCGGTACCCACGTGCTCGCGAAGATACTCACACTTAAGCCAGGACTGAACTTCGCGCGTAGCCTCGTCGGCCCTCCGCTCGGTGAGGGAGCATCGCGTCCCAAAGGCGGCCATCGCCGCGTCGTCGTAGGGGTAAATCTGCGCCTTGTTTAGCTCCGACGCCCCCCGTACGCGCTGCACCAACTTGCTGCGCTCTTTCGAGCGGATAACACTGCGAATAGCACGGTGCACCAACAAGTCGGGATAACGACGAATGGGCGATGTGAAGTGCGCATAACCAGGATAGTTAAGACCGAAGTGTCCAAGATTTTCTGCTTGGTAAACCGCTTGGCTCAAAGAACGGAGAAGCATGGTTTGGACAATGCTCGCATCATCACGTGTAGCGATTTGCTCGATGAGCAGCTGATAGTCTTCGGGGGTGGGTTTTAAACCTCCGCGCAAACCCAGGCCAAGCTCACCCAGAAATGCCCGCAGATTTTCAAGCTTCTGCTCACCCGGACCTTCGTGCACACGATAGAGCACGGGAAGCTCATGACGCTCGAAGAAGCGCGCTGCTGCGACGTTAGCGCAGAGCATGCACTCCTCAATAAGCTTATGCGCGTCGTTTCGCTGCACAGGCACAATGGCGTCAATTTTCCGCTCGTCGTTAAAAATGATGCGAGTTTCGACGGTCTCAAAATCAATGGCTCCGCGCTCTTCCCTCGCCTGCCTCAGTATTTTGTAAAGAGCATGCAGTTGCTCAAGGTGGGGCACTAACTTCTGAGGCACCGCGCTGCTAGCGCCAGTCTCCAACACCTCTGCCACCTGGGTATAGGTGAGCCGGGCATGGGAATGAATCACCGCTTCACAGAACCGAAACAGCTTAAGCTCTCCAGTATTGGTGATCTCCATTTCGACTGCCAAGGCAAGACGATCGACTTTCGGCTTTAAGGAGCACAAGCCATTGGACAAGACTTCCGGAAGCATAGGCACCACGCGCTCCGGAAAGTACACAGAATTGCCGCGCTCAATGGCTTCCTTATCCAGAGCACTCGTTACGCCCACATAGTGAGAGACGTCGGCGATAGCGACCCAAAGGCGCCAGCCCCCTAATCGGCGTTTTTCGCAGTAAACGGCATCGTCAAAGTCTCGCGCATCTTCACCATCAATGGTGACAAAAGGCTTATTACGCAGGTCTATTCGGTGCTTTTTATCTTCCTCTTCAGGCTCTTCGCTCAGCGCTGCCGCTTCATCGAGCACCGCCTCCGGCCACTCGTAAGGAATCGCATGAGAACGGATAGCAATGTCGATCTCGAGACCCGGATCCAGATGCTCACCTAGGACCTCGACGATCTTTCCCTTCGCACCCAACCGGTTCTCCGGATAGTGCGTGATCTCTGCCGTAACGATCTGCCCGTTTTGAGCATCGCCCTTAAGCTTGGGCGGAATGAGAATCTCCTGATGGATTCGCGCATTGTCGGGGAGTACGACACCAATACCGCTTTCTTCCTGGTAGCGCCCCACAACCCGGCTAACGCCACGCTCAAGCACTTCGACAACTTTACCTTCGGAGCGACCGCGAGAATCAACACCGGTGACAGCAACAAGTACCGTATCGCCGTCAAACAAGCTGCGCATATGCCGCGCACTCAGATACAGGTCTTCTTCGCCGTTTTCGGGTTGGGCAAAACCATAGCCATCACGATGCCCCTGGACACGACAGCGCAACAAATTTAAGGCTTCAACCAGACCGTAGGCACCGCGCCGGTCAATGTGTAATTGCCCATCCCGTTGCATGGCGCGTAGACGCCTACGCAAGGCCTCCAGATCACGTTCGTCTGACAGCGCAAGAGTCTGAGCTATCCGGTCACTCGTCAAAGGTCCGTCAGCTTCACGGAGCAGTTCCATGATGGCTTCTCGGGACGCAATGGGATGGTCGTAGCGCTCGGCCTCACGGTGAGCATGGGGGTCTGAAGGTTTGCTTCGTGACTGTCGTTGTTCTTGAGGCTTTTGCGGCTTGCGCTGCTTTGACATAGGTTTTCCGGTGAGAGTGCGAGATCAAAAATCGCAGATTGCGTTAGTATACGTGATGATTGACAAAACCGGGGACGAACCGTAATCTTCGCGCCCTCATTGAGCTCCGTCTCTTTGAAGCCCAGGTGGTGAAATTGGTAGACACGCTAGCTTCAGGTGCTAGTGCTCGCAAGGGCGTGGAGGTTCAAGTCCTCTCCTGGGCACCATTCAGTTTTAACTTGTAGTACTTCGCTCTCGGTCGATCCCATCGTCATGCTCCCCGCCTACTACAAGGCGCAAAGCTTGACGGCTTCGGGTCTGTAAGACTTGAGATTACAGACTAGGCTTCGACAGCCTGCACTTTGTCAGAAGGTTCCTTCTTAGGGCTAAACAGCCTTCGAATATCCTGGCCTACGTAGTACAGGGTTGGAATCAAAAAGAGTGTGACAGCCGTCGAAAAGAAAATTCCAAAGGCAACCGACGTTGCCATCGGCTTTACAAACTGCGCCTGAATGGAAGTCTCTAGCTGAATCGGCAAGAGGCCAATGAAGGTCGTAAGTGAGGTCAAAATCACCGCCCGGAATCGGGAAGGCCCCGCCTCCAATACGGCGGACTTCCAGTCATGGCCCTCTTCGATGTAGTGATTGATAAAATCGACCATAACCAGACTGTCATTCACAACAACACCAACAAGCCCGATGATTCCGATGGCCGACAATATGCTGACGTCCATACCCAGAATCAGGTGCCCCAGCAGTGCCCCCGTTACCCCAAAGGGGATGATGGACATGATGAGCAAGGGCTCCAGATAGCTCTTCAGTGGAATAGCCAGCGCAGCGTAGATCATGATCAAGACCAATATGCCCCCGTAAAGAAGGCCGTCGGATGTTTGCCGTTGCTCGTCGACTTCACCTGCTACGGAGTAGCGAACCAGAGGATGATTTGCCAAGATCTCCGGGAGCATACTGCTCTCCACCAGATTCATGACATCGCTGGACGAGGTGAGTGACTTATCAACATCCGCCTGCACATTGACCACGCGAGAAAGATCGATGCGGTTGATAATGCTCAGGCTGGTTTGTTCGCTAGCGCGACCCACCACAGAAAACGGGGCGCGCCCGCCACCGGGTAGGCTAATCCACAGTGACTGTAGAGAGTCGATGTCGCTGCGATCGTCCTCGGGCAAGCGCACGTAGACGCGAACTTCGTCCCGTCCGCGTTGCACACGTTGCACCTCAGCACCAAAGAAGGCCTGACGGATTTGCCGTGCCAGTTCAACATCACCAAGACCCAGAGCCTCTCCCTCAGGAGTGACACTAATATCCAGCTCTCGCCCTCCGGCATTAAAGCTGTCGCGAATATCCCGGACGCCGTCTACCTGAGCCAGGCTGAGTTTCAGCTCGCTGGCCGCCTGACGAAGTTGCTCCAGGTCAAAACCTTCCAACTGAACATCGATGGGAGAGCCACCGGGGCCAGCCGCGGCATCTATCCGCAGGGAACGAACTCCAGGAAGTGTTCCCAATTCTTCGCGCATCCAGGCCCCGAGCACTACGGAATCGATCTCCCGCTCTTCACTCACAATGAGGTCAACGATGACTCGCGCCTGGGTATCGCTCTCCGAAAGAACCTGCAGCGTGCGAATGACATCACGGCCCTGTGCATCCTGAGCCTTAAAGCGATCGCTCATGGCCCGCGCCGCACTCTCTATGCGCCGGGCATAATCGTGGGTCTTTTGCCAGGGCGTGCCCTGCGGCATCTCAAGGGTGACGCCGATACTGTCCGAAGGCACTGATGGGAAGAAGGTGACCCGCAATATACCCGATGGAATGAGCGCGAGGCATACGATGAGACCCGCAAAAAATACAGCGAGAGTGGTATAGCGGTAACTGACAGCCAGTCCCAGCATTCGCCGATAGGGACCCTGGGCAAAATTAATCAAACTCTGAGCAATGCGCTGCTGAACTCTGCGAAACAAACCGATCTCATCGCCAGGCTTGGGCACCTGAATATGTCGAAGATGCGCCGGCAACACCAATTTCGTCTCGATCAACGAGAAAATGACGCAAAGAATCACCACCCAGCCGATGTGCGACATGATCCGCGCAAAACCTTCGGTGAGAAACAAACTCGGGCCGAAGGCTACAACCGTAGTCAGTGCTCCGAACACCGTCGCTGTCGCCACCCGGTGAACACCTCCCACGACACTCTTCAAGCCATCCCCATCACGCTCCAGACGGGCATAGGCGCTCTCTGCTGTGACGATGGCATCGTCTACGAGAAGACCGAGCACCAAAATAAAGCCAAACACCGACAACACGTTTATCGATACCGGCAGTCCGAAGATTTCCAGGGTCGCCAGACACCCCAGCACCGCAAAAGGGAGTCCCAGGACAACCCAAAAAGCGAGGGACAGGTCCAGGAAAAGAGCCAGCGCTATAATCACGAGAATTCCGCCCTGAGCTGCATTTCGTAGCATCAGATCGATGCGCCCGCGCAAAATTCGACTGGCATCCCCCCACGCCTGCAAGCGCACACCCTCAGGCAGCTCCGCCTGCTTCCGTTCGGTGTACTCACGAATCATGGAGGTGATTTCCAAGACGTTTTGATCGCCTACTCTATCGATGGTGAATGTCAGCGCCGGTTTACCATCGACAAGACTCAACACCGGTTGCTCTGCAAAGCCATCACGCACAGTCGCAACATCACCCACACGGATTCGAGTACCGTCCGCGCGACTGATAAGCGTCAACTGCTCGAAGTCCCGTCCCCGGTAAGCCTGAGAGCTCGACCTCAGAGTGATGGCACCGCTATCCGTGCGCAGTAGGCCTCCGGGCAGATCCTGTGAGCTTGCCTGCACCGCCGCGACCACGGTGTCAAAGGTCAAACCATAGCGGCGCAGTTTCTCGTCCGACAGTTCGATGGAAATCTCGTAATCCCGTTCACCTTCGATGGTCATTTCACTGATGCCGCCGAGGGCAAGAATGTCCTCTCGCACCTGCTCGCTAAGCTCCTTGAATTTTCGCGGCTCAATGTCGCCGAACAGGCTGAGGCGAATTGCCCGGCTGGAGGACTCAATTTCTTCGACGATGGGTTTTTCTGAATCACCGGGAAACGACGCGATGCCATCCACGCGCACTTTGGCAAGACCCACGGCCTTTGACATGTCGCTGCCGGGCTCCATGATCACCGTGACAATGCCAACTCCCTCACGAGCTTCGCTGCGTATTTCTTTAATACCCACAATATCGCGAACGGCTTCTTCGACCCGTAGTACGATCCCCCTTTCGACTTCCTCCGGGGAACTGCCTGGATAAGGCACGGTGACGGTAAATGTCTCTGTAGGAAAAGTAGGAAAGACTTCCTTGTCTAGCGATTTGATAGAGTAAAGCCCGGCAATGACGACAATCACCAGCAGCAGGTTCGCAGCCACGGGGTTCTGCGCCATCCACGCAATGGGCCCGCGCATGAGAGGATTGTTAGCGTCTTCAGACATCCGAAAGCGCCACGGCCATTCCCTCGAACATCAGGTCCAGGCGTGTCACGACTACCTGTTCACCGTCGGCAAGTCCTCCGGTGACGAGCACGCCCTCGGCACTCACTCTGGCCACCGTGACCTTGCGTCGCTGCAACGCCCCGTTACTAAACACGAAAACGTCGCTCTCTCCATGCACCGCGCTTTGGGGAAGGAGAATCGCAGACGCTACCGTGGCGCCGGTGATTTCAGCGCGCACAAATAGTCCGAAGCGCAAAGGCGCTGCGTGCAAATTCTCATCGAGGGGGTCATCGATTTCTGCCACCACCGGAAACGATCGCGTCTGCGGATCGATGCGCGCCTCTATACGTGCAAGGCGTCCTTCCCAACTCAGCTTGTCACCTGCGCTCTCGCTGTACAAAGTAACCTGAGCCACGTCGATATCCTGAATGAAGCGCACATCCTGAGGCGGTACGGGCAAGCGAACCTCTGCTCGGTTGGCGCCTAAAATTCTGCCAAGCCTGGTGCCCACGCTAATGAATTGCCCCAACTCAACGGTCTGCTCATCAATCACCGCGTGATAAGGCGCTGTGATTTCCGTGTTCTTGAGATCACGCTCGGCCCGAACGATTCGCGCCTCCGCTGCGGCCACCGCGGCCTCTGCTTCTTCTACCCGAGCCGCCTGGCGCAATGACTTAGCATCAGCCAAAGACAGCTTCGCGCTGCTAAGGGCTTGCCTGGCCTCCGCCAGTGCGAGTTCGTAATCCGTAGGGTCTATGCGCAGCAGGGGCTCGCCTTTCTCAACCATTACCCCCGGCTCAAAGAGCGGAGACTGCCACCGCACTCTTCCCCCAACCTGGGCGGTGAGCTCCAGCTGCCGCCACGCGGTCACGTTGCCATAGGCCACAACGCTGACGGGCTGCTCAGCTTTCGCGACGGTCTGCACAGCCACAACAGGCAGCGGTATGCTCACGCTTCTGGCCTCAAGTTCAGGGCGACTTTTGACCATAAACACAGCGAGTAAGAGAGCAACCGCGAGAATTGCCAGCGGTCGCATAAGAGATATCAGTCGGGACATAAAAGGAAGCGTTCCAAGTCGTTAAAGTATTTTACGCTGATTCCCTGCTCGCGTATCAATTTCGCTGCCGCGATTGCGACAAGCTAAAAGATCCTGCGAGACAGCCGCGCAGGGCCTTTGTGCTCTCTACGTCACATTTGCGCAAGACTTTTACGCGCGTATGCGCCAGTATCTGTTTATGGGAAACCTATACGGTGGTAATATTTTAAGTGGCTGTCACTTTGAGGGTGGCAATCCGGAAGGATCGCACCGACTTGTACAGCGACCACCCTATTGGCCGCCGCTCATCAGTGGTGCGTCGCGCACCAGATTGACGCCGCAACGAGACATAGCCTAATGCCCAGTCAGCTCTCCCGACGTCAGCTTTTATCGCTCATAGGAAAAACCGGTGGATCCGCCGCGGTTTTGCACTCGGTGCGAGCATTAGAGCTGATGGCTGCACCGCCGGCACCGGCACACCATAGCCGCATACTGACGCCGCTCTCGGCCACCGCAAGTAAACGCCCCACCGTGGTGGTACTGGGGGCAGGAATGGGCGGCTTAAGCGCCGCCTTCGAACTCGAACAGGCCGGCTATGATGTTACGGTTCTTGAGGCCTCCCATCGCATAGGCGGTCGGAACTTCACCGTTCGCGCCGGCACTGTGATTGACGAACTGGGAAATCGCCAGATTTGCGATTTTGATGATGATCCCGGGCTTTACTTCAATGCAGGTCCCGCTCGTCTTCCCGCCATGCATCTTCGAATCATGAATTACTGCCGCGAGTTTTCCATAGAGCTGGAACCCTTCATCAACAGTAATTACAACGCCTGGGTTGTGGACGAAGCCATGAATCAAGGTCAGCGTCTTCGGCAGCGGGACGTTATTGCCGACGCCCGGGGCTTTATCGCCGAACTCGCAGCCAAAGGCGTAAGTAACCCCTCTCTCGACGCACCAGTCACCAACGTCGATATGGAAAAGCTACAAGACTATGTCGCCGGCTTTGGAGATCTCAACCCGGAACTTATGCGCTACGAGGGTTCCATCCGCGCGGGATTGACGACCGATGGCATGCTCGACCCCATCACGCTCAAACCCTTCGGGTCTCTCAAAGAATTGGTGGAGAGTCAGTTCGCGAACGTCGGGATGCTGTTTGCCGAAAACGAATACCAGGCACCCTCGATGATGCAGCCCCGCGGCGGCATGGACCGCATCGTAGATGCATTTGTCGATCGACTCAGCAGACCTCCCACTACACGGGCAAGAGTTATCGAAATCGTTAATGGCGACGACGGTGTCACGGTGCATTACGAGAGGGATGACAAGATACAAACGTTGCGCGCCGACTACTGCCTGAACTCGATCCCAGGCCATCTCATGTCCGGAATCAAGCACAATCTGTCGAAGGACTACACGCAGTTACTGGGACATGTTCAGCGGGGCATGCTCTCCAAGGTGGGCTTTCAAATGTCCCGCAGGTTCTGGGAAGACGAAGGCATCTATGGTGGTATCAGTTGGACTGACAGATCCACGCTTCAGGTTTGGTATCCCAGTCACGGCAGTCAGCGCGCCAAGGGAGTCGTGCTGGGGGCTTACATTTTCAACCCGAACCACAACGCTGAGTTTGGCCGACTGTCCCACAAGGAACGTCTGGAATACGCCACCGTTTCCGGAGAAGCCCTGCACCCCGGGCAGTACCGCGCGCACATTGAGTCTGGTGTCTCGGTCGTTTGGCACCGCATGAATCACCTTCTCGGTTGCGGCGGCGGTGTAGGCGACATCGACGATTTATTCAATACCGAATCCGACAAGATTCGCGCTGGTTTGCTTGCCGGTGACGGTCGACACTTCATGCTTGGTGACCAAATCAGCAAGCATCCCGGCTGGCAGGAAGGTGCGCTGGCCGCTACGGAACGGGTGTTACAGACGATCCAACGCCTTGAGTCATCACGTCAGATGAGGTCGGCCTCATGAGATTTAACTGCAAGGTCAAAACTCTGGGTCTGGCGCTGCTCTGTCTGTCCCTGAGTGCACAGAGTACTGAACCGGATACTACATTTGACGCCAAGGACTACGAATATTGTCTGGTCTGTCATGGAAGCGTGGGGCAAGGGAATCCGGCAGTGGACGCTCCGGTACTTGCCGGAATGGAAGACTGGTCACTCCGCAATCAGCTCCAAGCCTTCCGTGAGGGCTGGCGCGGCAGTCATGCCCTCGATCTCGTGGGTATGGAGATGCGACCAGCGGCGCTCGCTTTGGAAGAGTCCGAACTTCGTCCGGTAGGGCGCTACATCGAAGCGCTCCCGGCACAAAGTGCGCCGACGACTGGCCAGGGCGATCGGGACGCTGGTAGAGCTGTCTATCAAGCCTGCGCTGCCTGCCATGGCACCGCTGCAGAGGGTGATGAGGAGCTACAGGCGCCGGCTTTAGCGTATCAGGACGATAGCTACCTTGAGCGCCAGCTTAAGAATTTCCGGGATGGGATCAGAGGTAGTCACCCGGAGGATCTACGCGGGGCACGCATGGCCGACTCCGCGCGAGACTTGGACGACGCGGCAATCGCCAACGTCGTCAGTTACATACGATCGATGTCGCCCTAGGGAGCGCGGGCAGCCACCACTTCGATTTCAACGAACCATCCGGCTCGCGCCAAGCCCGCTATCTGAAATGCCGACCGGGAGGGTAAGTTAGGCTGCGCTTCGGTACCGAAAAACTGGGTGTAGCCGCGCATAAACCCGGAGAAATCCATGCGACCATCGGTCTCAGGAGTCCCCACCAAATACGCACGCATCATCACCACGTCGCCCATATCCAACCCCAGACGCTGAAGTCGGCTCTGCACCTCTTTGAGGACACTCACAGTTTGTATCTCGGTATCGCCATAGGTGGCGGGATCATTGGGGTCACCCCCTTCGACAATCGGTTTGGGCACGGCGCCACTGACAAAAATCATCTCCGACGCCCCGGGCACCTGAACAGACTGGGCTATGGGAAAATCTGAGCCCGGCGTCTTGTTCCGGGTAATCTCTTCAGCGGTCGCAGACAAGCTACCCAAAGTAACAAGGCTACCCAAGAATATTGAAACGAATGACAAACGGTTCATAACGCAAAACTCCTTTGTATTGCAGAGAAAGATGTGGCACAGATAAACCAGATCGATTTACAACAGCCCTCATGTAGAGAGATAGTGTAAGCACACTTAATCATAGGCGAAGGCTCGTCGACAATAGCTCTAGCGCGCATAAGCAACAAAACGCTGGAGTATCAGAAACAACAGCAAGCTCGACGCTGAGGTCAGCATGAATTCGAAAGACCACAACCCTCCCTATCCTGCCGACACGCTTGGTATGGATGCAGATGAAATGCGACGCTTGGGTTATGCGGCGGTGGATGCGGTCATTGAGCATCTAGAAAACAAACACAGTGAAGCCGCAATAGCCTGTGAAGACCCCGAGTCCTTGCTCGCTGCACTGGGAGGTGCTCTACCGGAAAATCCGCAGCCTTCAGAAGCCTCCTTTGATCTATTGATGCACTCTGCGCTTCGCAACCAGCAACACGGCGATCATCCCCGCTATTTTGCCAGGGTCCCCGGCCCCAGTTCTTTCGCGGCCATTATCGGTGAGTGGCTCGGAGTTGGATTCAATACCATTGCTGCGTCCTGGCCTGGCGGTGCCGGTCCGTCTGCCGTCGAGCTTGTCGTAATCGACTGGCTCCGGCAGCTTATGGACTTGCCTGAGGATACCGAAGGCATTTTGGTGAGCGGCGGCTCACAGGCCAGCCTGACGGCCATTGCAGCCGTACGCGCTTGTCGAGGCCAAGGCTGTGTATATCTCAGCGATCAAACCCACGCTTCGATACTTCGCGCCCTACGAAGCCTGGGGTTTTCCGATAACGAACTACGGGTACTGGAGAGTGACGCTGATCACACACTAACGGCAAAGGCCGTCCAGAATGCCATCGCAGCCGATAAACAAACGGGACTCAAACCCATGATGGTTATTGCCACGGCGGGAAGCACCAACACTGGCGCCATCGACCCCCTCCACGAGCTGGCGGACCTCTGCGAAGAGCACCGGCTTTGGCTGCATATCGACGGCGCCTATGGCGCTCCTGCTGCGCTCACCCAACGAGGCGCCGGTCGTCTTGCAGGCATGAGCCGGGCAGACTCTTTAACCCTGGATCCTCACAAGTGGTTCTTTCAGCCCTATGACGTCGGCTGCCTGTTGATCAGGCCCGGTGTTCTTGAGCCATGCTTTAACATGAACCCGGAGTATCTCAAGGATGTTAGTGGCGGTGACGATGCCCCGGACTTTCGCAATCGCGGTTTTGAACTGACACGCCGCTCCCGGGCTCTCAAACTGTGGTTTAGCTTGCGCACCTACGGCATTGCGAAGTTTCGTGACGCCATCGACTACAGCATTGATCTCACAGAGTTCGCCGAGGATTATTTGCGTCAGAACTCCCAGCGCTGGGAAGTGGTTACCCCGGCGCAGATCGGGATTGTCTGCTTTGCCCTGCGCGGAGCGTCAGGTGATGAGCACGAACGTCGGGCTAACTCCCTGTCAGAGTCCGGCTTTGCCTGCGCCACAACCACCAAGCTCAAAGGACGCACAGTGCTGCGCCTGTGCATCATTAACCCGCTCACCACAAAAGCCGATATCGTCGAGACTATTGATCGTCTGGGAGCCTGATTACCGCGCTCGTACCACCAAAGCGCGGATCAGACACCGCGCTCAACACGCCGTCGTCATTACGCCAGATCAACTGCACATTGCCGTACTCAAAGAAATGCGGCTCCACCCGATAACCGCGATCCGACAAAGCCTGAATCGTCTTCGCTGACAAAGGGGTTGTGGGCGAATAGGTAATAAGGTCCTTAGGTAGCAATTGATGGTGCACACGCGTTGCGGCCTGCGCTTCTTCCGCAGACATCCCGAACTCAATAATGTTGCTGATGATCTGATACACGGTGGTGAAAATCGTCGAGCCACCCATGGCTCCCAACGCCATTGCAACATGGTCATCGCGCAACAGTAAGGTCGGCGACATGGACGAAAGCATACGCTTTCCCGGTGCTATGGCATTGGCTTCATCGCCGATCACGCCGTAATAATTGGGTTGATTAGGCGCCGCGGAGAAATCATCCATTTCGTTGTTCAGCAGAAACCCTGCCCCAGGCACCATCACGCCCGAGCCAAAACTGGTGTTAAGTGTGTAGGTATTGGACACCGCGTTACCTTCGGCGTCCAAAATA
The DNA here is from genome assembly GCF_965662665.1 of Congregibacter sp. Lineage (NCBI taxonomy): Bacteria > Pseudomonadati > Pseudomonadota > Gammaproteobacteria > Cellvibrionales > Halieaceae > Congregibacter > Congregibacter sp. The sequence goes on from NZ_CBFIIF010000016.1 coordinate 58,033, forward strand.
GAAAAGTGCGTTGTATGCATGGGCTCAAGGACAGGCTCTGCAAGTAGCGTCGGCGAAATAGACGACGCCTGTACCTCAGCAGCGCGCGCTCGGATGCGATCTTTATCGAGGAGCGCGGCCAGAGGTACGTCCACAAAGTCTGCATCTCCCAGAAAGCTGGCGCGGTCGGCAAATATGCGTTTTTCGATTTCCGACTTCAGATGAATGTACTGGGCGGAATTATGAGCCAGACCGGCAAATTCATCGCTCAGCAAGTCTTTCATTTGCAGGTATTGGAAGATGGCCAGCCCCCCGGAACTCGGCAGAGGCGCGGTGATGATTTGATAGCCGTGCCAATCAAGGGTCAGTGGTGCGCGCCAGCGGACTTCATAGGACGCTAGATCGGCCTCGGTAATCAGGCCTCCTCCACGCTGCATTTCCGCAGCCATCAAGCCTGCGGTTTCTCCCTCATAGAATTCCTTGGCGCCCTGGTCCGCGATACGTTTGAGAGTATTCGCAAGCTCAGCTTGTACAAATCGCTCCCCCACTTTCGCTCGCCCAAAGTAGTCAGCGAACCCAGGGATCGACCTGAGACGCTCGCGCTCGTAGTCGACTTCCTCAATGAAACTTTGAGGAATCACAAAGCCCTCTTCAGCAAGCTCTATTGCCGGTTGAAGGAGAGAGCGCCAGGGCAGCACACCATAACGACTATGTGCAGCCCAGAACCCGGCTACGGTACCCGGCACGCCCACTGCGCGATGTCCATTGATACTCGCATCCGGGTCTACTGATCCAGCTTCATCAAGATACATATCCCGAAACGCCGCCGCGGGTGCCACTTCCCGATAGTCCAGAAACTCCGGCTTGTCATCGACATAGAGCGTCATAAAGCCGCCGCCGCCTATATTGCCCGCCTCGGGGAAGGTGACAGCGAGGGCAAAGGCAACGGCCGTTGCCGCATCGACCGCGTTGCCGCCCTGACGGAGTACCGCCAAACCTATCTCCGTTGCATGCGGCTCCGGTGACGCAATGGCGGCCTCCTGGGCGTGCAGCGTCTGACCCAATGAGACCGTGCACAAGAGCACAGTAGCCGCGCACCATCGACCCATACGGCGCTGCCAGCCAGAAAGCGGGCGCTCACTGGAGTTCCGCTGATGATCTTTAACAACGAGCCGCGAAGACATGCTTAGCTCCGAGCAGGCAGTTCTTGAACAGCGCGCCAGGCCTGATCGATCGCGGTATGGGTGTAGGCATCTGCGCCCGCGTCGGAATTCGCAATCGCGATATTGCCAAAGGTCTGGCGCCCAATCTCGTAAGGACCGGGACTTGCCAACCACTGCGGATCCTCAAGATCGGCGAGATCCCGAGCATAACCATGCGGCCAACGATTGACTGTGATTGCCTGTATGTCCGTTTCTGGGTCAAGCCCTGCACTTCCCCATATGCCGCTCAACACCGTGTGCACTTCGTTCTCAAAATCCGCGAAGTCCAGTTGCAGTAAACGCATACGTCCCGCCTGATTCTGCTGACTGATGGTCAATCCCTCGGGCTGCTCTGCTCCCATCGCTGCAAAGAAGTGCAGTACACAAGGCTCTTCAGGATTCCATGCGCCATCATAGGAGCCCGTATTGATGCCCGACGCCAGGTTAACCAGTTGCAGCATTCGACCGGGTAGATAGGCCTGACAAACACCGGATTTTTGCACAGCGCGCCCATTCTTTAAAAGCACATTGACGCACACCATAGGACGCTTAATACACTCGGCGAGGGCCGCCTTTTGAGTTTCCGGCAGTTCGGGACACAGGTGCGGAATGATTCGGTTGTAACACGCCAGAACGCACTGATCGCCGCTCAACTGAACAAGCTCTCCATCGCGCACAAATTTCACATCCACGCTGTCCTCTGCGCCCCGATTGCGCACTCCTACCACCGTAGAATTCAGACGCAATCGCAGGGGCGAACTCGGCTTATCGAGTTCACCATAGTCCAGCCTCTCGGTAACAATATCGAAAGGATCACTCGCTGCGGTCATATCCGGGAAGCTGCCGGGGATGAGCGAATTCACCAAAAGTCGGGCGATGGAGGAATTTCCATCGGGGAACATCGCAGAGCGGTACTCATCATCTAATCCTTCTTCGTCGGGTAGACCCAGTACATGCAAACCCGGCATACCGCTCTCCAGGCACTCAGCGACAGAGAGATCGTCAGCCCGGATCCCCCAACCACCCATAGTGGCATTACTGAACAGTTGAATAGCCTCGTCAGGGAGGCCGCCCTTATCCCTAAGGAAATCGGCATAGCGAGTTTGCCGCGTATAGGCGCTGCGCTCTTTGGGCGTTAAGCCCGGCAGCGCATCATCCTGAGAACTCAAAAAACGCTCCAGAGCAGTCTTCGCGGACTGGGATAACGGCATGCGTGGAAGAGCACTCAGCAGCAGCTCCGGTGAAAAAGATCGAAACCCGGCCTCAGGAATCAACACATCCTCACCGTAAGTATCGCTATCAAACCAGATAGCACTGGAGAGCCCAGTACCATTGTCTGCCCAGTTGTAGTCGAAGTTCTCAAGCAAGCGGGAAATATCAATGCCCAACTCATTAAGAAGCTTCATCCCCTCGTCGCTGTACTTCGGATACTCAATATTGACCGTACCGCCCCAGGCAAGACGCATGGTCTCCCCCTCATGGAATTCGTTGCGCTTCGCATGACCCCCAAAGTCATCGTGATTGTCCAGCAACAGAATTTTGCTGTCTGGCCCATGCTGCTGGCGATAAAAGTAGGCCGTGGCCAGACCACTGATACCCGCGCCTACAATCACAAGGTCGTAGTGCTCATCCAACACTTTGGGGTTATCAAAAGCCTTCCCTTCTCGCGCTAACTCATGGGCAACTTCGAAGGCCCCTGCGTGGGCACCGCGCATCCCCGTGCGCGTCGGCGGATAGTAAGTTGCTTGCGTCGGGCCGACTCGTCCGCTCTCTGCCGTGGCCGCGGCGACAGTTGTTGCAAAACCGGGGACTGCCATAGCAAGCGACGCAAGACTCACGTCATGAAGAAAGTCGCGGCGGGTAATAGTTGCCGGCTCAACGGGTCCCTTATTACGAGTTTTGTCAGACGATCCCATAGAGCCTCTCTTTTACCTTAGCTGAGCTTGTCTTCAGTCGCCGCTGCGGCAAGCGGATTGATCCTAAACACCAAAATCACGGCGAGAACCAAGGTCAGCAATTCCGCGAGTGGAATTGCAAGATACACGCCCGCATCGCCAAACCATAGGGGCAGCAATAGCAAACCTATACCGGGAAGAACAAGGCTCCTGCTAATAGCGATAAGTGCCGACGGTACGGGTCGATGGAGAGCCGTGAAATAGCTCGCCAGTGTGATATTGGTACCGTTTAAGAGAAACGTGGGCCAAAAATAGCTTATAAACAGCAGGGCAATAACCGCGGTCGCCTGCTCATCGGAGCGCAAAAATAATCCGATCATCTGCTCAGGGAGGGCGAGCAACAAAATCGACACCAACAGTCCAACGGAAAACGCCGCGCATACCGCTGTAAGCAAAAACTTACGGATTCTCTGGGGCTTTTGAGCACCCAGATTTCTACTGATGGTTGGCTGCAGCGATTCGGAGATGCCGTAACTCACTTCCAGACCAATCATCATGAGGTAGGTAATGATGGTGTAGGCCGCCACACCCTCTACCCCCTGACGGGTAATCATCACCCAATTAAAAAACAGCACCACCAACCCTACCGACATCTCATTGATGAACTCAGAAAAGCCGTTCCACGCGGCCTTTGCGATATCCGCCCATCGCCCACGCGCCAGTGTGAGTTTCAACGAGCATTTGGGGTGAAACCAGTGCGACAACAGAATCAAAAAGATAGCAAACTCCGCTAGCGCCGAGGCCCAGGCGGCACCTGCGATACCCCAACCAAGATAAACGATAAAAAGCGTATTCAGCGCAATATTGGTGCCTGCGAAGGCCACAAGCCCTACCGCAGCGAGGACGGGCCTGCCATCAGCGCGCACAAAGTAATCAAGGGTAAGTGCCGCAACGAATACAGGCGCAAAGAGCAGGACGATGCGCATGTACTCTGTGACCAAGGGGCGCACTATCTCTGTAGCACCCAGCAGTCGCACTAAATCGTTGAGGAAAATCAGGCCACAGCCCGCTATCAGGATGCCCATTCCAACAGCTGCAACAAAGGTCCGGGTAAAGATCGAGGACGCGGCGATGACATCTTTCTGTCCGAGAAAGCGACCGCACATCACCGACCCACCCACCGCCAGCATGAAAACGATAGCAGCAAAGGCAGCCCAGGCGGGTTGCGCAAGATTCACGGCAGCCAGAGCATTTGCGCCCACGAAGTTGCCGATGAAGATACCGTCAATAATACCCGCCGAGGTCACCGCCAACATTCCGAGGACCGAGGGAACTGCGTAGCGAATAAAGGTGGCCACTACCGGTCCATCGACAGGATCGTAGCGGGGGTCGATGTCGGAGCTTGAGTCTGCTGCGTTCATGCGTGGATTCTCGCAGAATCCAGGCTGCCCTGCTGCACAGCAAGCTTCCCGAGCAAATAAGCCAAAGTAATGCCCTCCTTAGAGCCGTCCCATACCCGAGGAGTACACGTCAGTGGTGCACTGCAACGCATAGTGGACTAACATCCAACACCAACTTCACTCATTAACACTCCGCGTCCTAAAGCCAGACGTCACCGCACGGTATCGTTTGCGGTGTTTTAGGGAACGCGACAGGTTCGAGGAAAATTGCATGTACAAATCTATAGAACCCACCTTAAAGCTGAGCACACGCAGAGCAGTAGCGATTTGCGCCGCGGCAATAGTGCTTATGGGTAGCCAATTGGCAGCCGCCAGCAGCTACGATGAACTCGTAGACCTGTTTGACGACTGGCGAGCTTTTGAGGCACCGCCCCTGCTCAATGGTGCTCCCGACTACACCGCAGTGCGCTTTGAAAAAGCTCACGGGGAACTCCCAGCGCTGCAAAACCGATTGAACGATATAGACACGAGCGAGTGGTCAATCGAGCAGCAAGTGGACTGGCATGTGCTGCGCGCCGAAATGAACGGCTTCGACTTTAATCATCGGGTACTTCAACCCTGGGTTAGAGATCCGGCGTTCTACCAGACCATCTGGAACTACCGCAGCGATGTACCTGCCCACGAAGGCCCGACCCATCACGCAATCCTCGAACTGTGGACCTACGAGTTTCCGCTCACGCGAAAAGAGGAACAGCGCCTGATTCGTGAGTTAAAGGTCATTCCACCGCTGATGAAACAAGCGCAGATGAATCTAACGGGCAATGCAAGAGACCTGTGGGTCGCGGGCATCCGCAATATTCAGGATCAGGGCGAGATGATCAATGTTATCCGCGAAAAAGCGGGTGAGGACCTTAGCTCGGATCTCAACAGCGCGCTGGACAACGCCAGCGCTGCCACCGCCGAGCTAGTGGGCTGGCTTCAAGCCCAGGCACCCAACAAAACCGGGCCTTCGGGCATCGGCATTGATGACTACAGCTGGTACCAGTCACAGGTGCACTATCTACCCATCGACTTTAAAGAAGAGACCTTGCTCCTCGAGCGCGAACTTGATCGCTCCTGGTCTTCACTCAAACTTGAAGAACACCGCAATCGCCATTTGCCAGCCCAGGAAGCGGTTGATAGCCCCGAAGCCTATGACGCGCTGGTAAAGAGCACCTCAGAGCAAATGTTGCGCTGGTTTGCCGAGGAAGAGGTCCTTCCTATGCGGGATTACATGGCTGAAGAACTGGTGGCGCACCTGGGCGGATACGAGCCAAAAGAGACTCGCAACTTCTTTACTATCGCTACCCATTACGACCCCCGCCCCCTCCTCTCTCACTTTTACCACTGGTTTGATCTAGCCGAGATACAGGAGTTTCCACACCCCAGTCCGATCCGACGGGGACCTGTGCTCTACAACATTTTTGACAGCCGCAATGAGGGCACAGCGACCGGCGTGGAAGAGATGTTTATGCATGCAGGACTTTATGAGGAGAGTCCACGATCTCGGGAGCTGGTGTGGATCATGCTCGCACAGCGCGCCGCGCGAGGACTGGGTTCGCTCAAGGCCCACGCCAATGAAATGACCATGGCCGAAGCCGGCACGGTGCACGTGGAATGGACCCCCCGCGGCTGGATGAGTAACGAGCCGGAACTACTGAAGTTTGAACAGCATCTTTATCTCCGCCAGCCGGGTTACGGCACCAGCTACGTCACCGGCAAGTATCTTCTAGAGCGACTGCTGGCAAAACGCACGCAGCAGATGTCAGCTGCAGGGAAAGACTACTCGCTCTCGATGTTCTTCAAAGAATTGCGCGACGCCGGGAGTGTGCCCATTTCTCTCGTGCACTGGCAGTTGACCGGAGATGACAGCGATATTCGCAAGATCCTGAGCAGACAATAGGCTCTTAACGAGACGCCTTAGTCAAAAACTTCCGGAGCCGCTGGCCTGTAAGCCCCGAAGTCCCTAGAATTCGCGCCTTTACGCATTCTTAGGACTTCGCTCCCATCGCCATGCTTCGACTTTCCCCTTTTATCAGGAGCAGCATCGCCTGTCTTCACTGCGCTGCACTCACCTGTCTGTTTTTGACGAGCCTGCAAGCACAGGCCAACGTCGATCGTATCGAGTTGGTCAATGGTTCTGTCATCATCGGCAGTTTTCACGATGCCGATAACGGCAAAGTTATGATTGATACAGACTTTGCCGGCATGCTGACTATCGACAAAAGCAATATCGTCGCCATGGATGTTGCCTCCACCGTGACATTGCAGATGAAAGATGGCGCGATACTGGAGACCGACAATCTGGTTGTAGACAACAGGACCCTAAGTCTCACCACCCGGGGTCAGACCAGCTATGCTCTTGACGAGCTCATGCGTATCAATCCCGAGCCCTGGGAGCTCGGCCGGGGTTATCGACACACGGGTCTGGCGAGCACTGCTTTTTCGCTGCAGCGTGGCAATACCGTGCTAGACGAATTCGATTACAAGGTAGATACGCGCTGGAGCGGCCTCAAAGATCGTTACACGGTCAAACTGGAAGGCGAGGTTCGCGAAGCCAACCGCGAGCGCAACACCGAAAACTGGATGGTCAGTGGCAAGTATGACCGTTTTCAAACCGGCGACTACTACTGGGGGCTCTCCGCCTCTGCGGAAGAAAACCGCTTTGCCGACCTGGATCTGCGCACCGCCATTGGTCCCTACCTGGGCCGCAGCCTGCTGGTAGGAACGCCGTTTGTACTAGAGCTCGAAACAGGGCTCTCGCAGGTCAATGAAAACTTTGGGAGCGCAGAGGATCGAAATTATGTTGGTCTCACCTGGAGCGTGCGCTCCGAAAGTCAGTACTTTGGCGCTGCCTCCCGCCTCTACGTCGATCACAAAGGCGTCAAAAACCTCGCCGACCGAAACAACCTGATACTTAACACCACCGTGGGATTGGCGTTTCCGCTGCTGGGGCAAATACAAGGCGCAACTGAGGTGGTACTCGACTACAACTCGGGCGCGGTGGCGGGCACCGAAGAGCTGGATCAGACCTACCGTTTTCGCTTGGGCTATGCCTGGTAGTAGACTAGCGCCATAAGCCTAAAACGCGTGTATCCAGGACAGCGAAAACAAATCGTAGTCGCCACCACTTCTTGTGACGGTGCCGGTCGATGTGCTTAATCGCAAGGTATGGCCCTGTGCAAGGGGAAACACCAAAGTAGCTCCGAGACGCGAGTTGCGCTGCAGGTCCTGGTTTCTTGAGCCCTCGATCCGGGTCCGGCCGCCAACATAAAAGTTGGCATCCAAAGCCGCCCAAAAGCCGCGCGAGAAACGCCTGATCAGGTGTAACTGCGCATTGGTAATAGGCTCCTGTTCGCGGGTTGATCCCAGAAAGTCATCGTTGTCCTGAAAGAACGTAGTGGACAATTCACCTTCCAGGAGCCAGTCAGAATTCAGGGGGTAAATGACGCCCAAACCCGGTTTGATAGCCCAGCGATTTCCTCCAAGGTTGATTACCCGATCCCTATCATAATCTCCCGTAGGCGCTGTAACACTGAGACTTATGCCGACTATGGGCTTAGGATTGGCGCGCATTGCCGCAAATGCTTCGAGGTCCATGGCCGGCGCTCCGGCCAAATTGAATGCAAACCTTACGGTGGTATCGCCCATGCCCACGGTCCGCCGGGTAATAGGTTCATCGTCTACCATACCCTGGGTCTTTCCGTCTGAGACGAGCTGCACCAGCGATACATTTGCGGTCCTACCTGCCACATCAAGGGTTCGCTGATAACTAAACTGCAGATAATCGATACTTGAATCGACGCCCGTCACTGGCAGTGACTGATCTACGATGATATCCCCACGACTATGTTGGTAACTTAAGGAAACGACATTGGTGCCCACGGGGGTGGGCCAAAAAGCCCGGGGGACGAGCTCCTGCGCCTGCACGACCGTCGATAAGCCCAGCAAGCCCAGCGCAAAAACTGTGCAAGACGGCTGTAAAAGCCTCATATCCCTAGCCTCTTTAGCTCTAGCTCTATTCGTCTCAACGCTGACGCCCCATAAAAAACACAATCGGAGCAGAGCTTAACGCATTACGTCAAGGGTGCCAGGCGCGCAATATTTGTTATATTCCCCAGCCTCATTCGCAGAAACTCATTGACGCTACTTCATGACCTATTGCCTCGCCATCGCGCTGGAGGAAGGACTGGTGTTTTGCTCCGACTCCCGAACAAACGCCGGACCAGACCGCGTAAGCAAATACAGCAAAATGCATCGCTTCTCCGTGCCCTACGAGCGGTCCATGGTGATTCTCACCGCCGGCAATCTGGCAACGAGCCAAGCGGTGATTGCGCAAATTCAGCGGGATTTGGAAGAAGATACCGAGGTCAATATATTCAACGCGCGCTACGTCAGTGACGTTGCTGACTACATCGGCGAGATCAGTCTTAAGGAGCAGCAGAAGTACGCCAAGAAAGGCGGCCCTAACGCTGGGTTTAATGCCAGCGCGACCTTTATTCTCGGTGGGCAGATTAAGGGCCATGCGCCCGAGCTGTACATGATCTACCCCGAAGGCAATCACATTACTGCCTCAGACCTGTACCCCTATCTTCAGATTGGTGAGACCAAATACGGTAAGCCGATTCTGGACAGAATTATCAGGAGCGACACTCCCGTAGAAACGGCCATGCGCTGCGCCCTGGTATCGGTGGACTCAACGATGCGCTCCAACGCCACCGTAGGCCCCCCTCTGGAGTGTCTCTTTTACCGCAAGGACAGCCTGCTGCCCCATGAAGAATATTGCATTCTGGAAGAGGGCCATCCTTATCTGGCGGACCTCCGTCAGAGTTGGGACGATAATATCCGTCTGGCTTTCGAGAATCTCCCGTCGCTCAGTGCAGTGTTCGAAGTCGATCCATCGCCAGATCAATAAGCTCGAGCTTCTCAGCCACGACTTCGTTAATCACAAAAGGATAGGCATCGCCGCGCCCTACGCTGCGATTGAGTTCGTTGAGCATCAAACTTACCTTTGACCAGGCCCTCAAGCGCTCCGACATCGACATGGATTCTGGCGATCGATCCAGAAGTCGATGGGAACACGCCGTATCCAAAGCATCATAAATATGTAGATAGTGTCCCCAACACTCCGCCCAGTCTTCGCTCGGATGGGAACTGGCGTAGGCGCTGATAAATCGCTCCCGCCATCGCAGAGCCGGTCCATTTTGATAGTGGGCATCCAGTGCTGCCTGGTAATTCTTACGCTCATCGCCGAATACCTGACGAAACTCCGCAAGGAGCATTGGCTCCGGATTCATAAGAGACCAGTAGTAGTGCCCTGACTCGTGACGCAAATGCCCCAGTACCGTCCGGTAACTCTCGCCCAGTTCGTCCTGCACCGTCGCGCGGGCCACGTCATCCGCCTCCACGGCATTTATAGTAATGACACCCCCAAGATATCCCGTAGACACGAAGGTCTCGGGATACTTGTCGGAGGTTCGTGCGTCCTCAATAAAGTCCAGCAACAAACCGCGCTGAGGATCAGCCCAACCGCTCAGCAGAGGAAGATTGAGCTGCGCCAGAGTATAGAAGAGACGTTTTTTCCCACGTTCCAATACCAGCCAACGCTCCTTGTTTTCTGCGCGGGTCTGATCCGGAATAGTGCGATTAAACTGGCAGGCCTTGCAAAACTGGCTCGGAGAGTCTGCCGGGCGCAACCAGTTGCAAACGCCAAAATCTTCTCCATTTGAGCAGTATCGAAAGGCATTTCCCTGCAAATCGCGAAACACGCCCCCTCCCCAGTCGGCGAGGGTAATCAAATCAGCGCGAAGAGGATCGTAGCCCAGCGCAGATCGGCAATTTATGCAGAAGTCGTTTTCGAAATAGACCGGACTACCGCAATCACAGACAAATCGTCTCATCCTGCGTCGCTATGAAACCAGCTTTCGTAAATAGCCTGATGAAGATCGCTGATCAGGAGCTGTAACTCATCGATATAGGCATGCAGGGCACTTTGATCAAATTCTATGGACTCAAAACCCCGTAACTTGCGACGGGTACGCTCCACCACGCGAAGCGCAGCTTTGTTGTTACTCAACGGACCCAGCTCCTCGCGGATACCCCGAATGCAGAAACGCGCCGAACGAGGAAAGGTCGACTCCATGAACACAAAATCCACCGCCGCGTTTTTTTCTACCTGGGGACCAATCATCCGGCGATAGGCACCCAGAGCCGACATAGACTTGAGCAAAGTACCCCACAACAGATGCTCAATACCCTGAGCGGCCCCCTCACGCTCCAGAAAATCCGAAGCGCCCACATCAATAATCCGCGTTGTCATGTCTGCGCGCTCAAGGAGTTGCCCAAGCTTGATAAAACGGTAGCTGTGGTCGCGACAGAGCGTACTGCGCAGCACACCGTTGATCACCTGACAGCGCTGAATAACCTGCTCGAGATACTGCTGGCGATTCCTGCGCCCCACGGAGTGCTCCGAAGCATCGGCGGTATACAGGTACAACTCGTTGACCAGCTCCCAGACCTCATCCGGAAGGACATCTCGCGTCGTGCGCACGTTCTCCCGAGCGGCTTTCACCGCATAGGGAATGCTACACGCGGCATCTGCTTCGCCAATCAACAGACGCAGAACATTTTGCTCGTTACGTACATTGAACCACTCGTCGAACACGGGGTCGGCGTCCAGAATACGCACGAGTATTTCCCAACCAGGCTGGGAACCTCTCGGGATATCCATGACCAAGTGATTATAGGCAGCGACCAAACGTGCAGTATCTTCGGCGCGTTCGATGTAGCGAGCCATCCAGTACACCCGCTCGGCAACTCTGGAAAGCATAATCATAGCCGGCCCTCCACAATCCAGGTGTCTTTACTGCCGCCCCCTTGCGACGAGTTCACCACCAGAGACCCCTCTACCATGGCAACGCGCGTGAGCCCGCCGGGTGTAACCCAGGTATCGCGGCTCTGTAAAATGAAGGGGCGTAAATCAAGATGCCGGGGCTTTATCTCCTCGCCAATATAGGTAGGCGCTGTGGACAGTGCCAGGGTCGGTTGAGCGATATAGTTGCGCGGGTCTTTTTCTATCAGCTTGGCAAACTTACGGTGCGTCGCCTTGTCGGCATGGGGACCGACCATAATGCCGTAACCACCGGACTCGTTGGCCGGCTTCACCACCAGTTTCTCGAGGTTATTGAGGACATACTCGCGATCTTTTTCGCGCATACACAGATAGGTGGGCACGCTGCGAATGAGGGGCTTCTCATTCAGATAATAGCGAATCATGTCTGGAACAAAGGCGTAAACCACCTTGTCGTCGGCCACTCCCGATCCGGGCGCGTTCGCAATACCGACCTTGCCCTTTAGCCAGGAACGCATAAGCCCAGGCACTCCCAGCGCTGAATCCTCGCGAAAAACCTCCGGGTCCATAAAGTCCTCATCGATGCGGCGATAAATCACATCAACCTGTACCGGACCATCCACGGTACGCATGTATACGCAATCGTCATCGCCAACAAAGAGATCCGCACCTTCAACCAGCTCTGCCCCCATACCCTGGGCCAAAAAGGCATGCTCAAAGTAGGCGGAGTTATAGATGCCGGGGGTAAGTACCACGATCACCGGGCGCTTGCGGTCTCGGGGCGATAGCGCCGCGAGCATGCTGTAGAGCTGAGAGGGGTAATCGTCTACGGGAAGAATACTGTAGTTTTCGAAAATCTCCGGAAGCACCCGCTTGGTGATTTCCCGATTCTCCACCATATAGGAGACCCCTGAGGGCACGCGAAGATTGTCCTCCAGCACATAAAAGTGACCGTCACCGTCACGCACCAAATCCGAACCGCAGATATTGGCCCAGACACCGAAGCGCGGCGAGGCGCCCATACATTGCTCTTTGAAGTTCGTGGACTCCAACACTGTCTCGGGGGGCACGATGCCGTCAGCAAAAATCTTTTGCTTGTTGTAAACGTC
>NZ_CBFIIF010000017.1:0-59917 GCF_965662665.1 Congregibacter sp.
CAAAGCCTCAAGGACTGTTATGCCAGTCTTGACCCTGATGCTGATACACGACAGTTTCCCGGGGAAGCGCGCTCTGGGGACGAGACAGTCAAAGCGCTTACTGAAAGTCTGGCAGAGCTGCTCAATCGGGCAAACTATGAAGTGCTCGGCGAAGAGCAGTTAAAGAAAGCCTTTCGAAGCTCATCATTGTTTCAAATCCGTTTACGCGTGGACCTCAAAGATTTTGATGACGTGCTGCTCTATTGCCGGGGTAGTAGTGAGCGCAGGGAAACGGTAAAACTCCTCTTTGGCTTGATAAAGCGCGAGGTAAGCTTTGTTAACTATGATCGCGTGGTCTTGTTTCTGCGTTTCGCTGATCGGGGCGCAAAAACCGACAGTGAATTCACGCCTGGTCGTGTGATGATTAAGCTGTTTCAGAATGTGCCCGATGCCGATTTGGAAATGCTCTTTCCCAATACCCGCGTTGCGATGCGCTGGTCGGATCGACTCCTCATCGGTGTGCCCGCAGTGGCCAGCGGGGCGATTGTCGCTACGACCAAGCTCGGAGCACCCCTGGTTCTCCTGGGTGCGCTGGCAGGGTTCTGGCTAGGACTGCGCAGCGAGCCGGTAGTGTTGGATAAACGTGGTCTGTTGGTCATTGCTGCGGGTATGGGTGCCCTTGGGGCGTATCTCTGGAAGCAATGGTCGAGCTACCGCACGCGTAAGGATCGTTTTCGTCAGGCGCTGACCAGAGACCTGTATTTCAAGTTGCTGGACAACAATGCCGGTGTGCTCCTTCGAGTCCTCGACGATGCGGAGGACTCCGAGTGTAAGGAGGCGTTCGTCGCGCTGTACTTTCTGCTGGCAGAGGATAGACCTATCAGCGCTAAGGATCTTGATGGAATCATTGAGGACTGGTTTGCACAACGCTGGCAGGCGCGGCTGGACTTTGAAATCGAAGACGCCCTGGAAAAGCTCGTTTCCCTGGGTATGGCTCAGGAGCTGGATGGTCAGTGGAGTGTTGTGCCCACGCCCGCAGCCAGCTCTGAGCTTTTGTGAAGGGCTTCGATAACACCGGGACGACAGAGCCCCTGCAAGCTGGTTTGCTCGGCGCCATCTATCGTCGCTTAGCGCCGGTGCTCAGAGAGAACCGCTCCAGAGTGCTCCTCGCCTTGCTGTGCCTTGTGGCGGCGAAGGGTGGCCTGTTAATCATCCCGTTCTTGCTCAAGGCGCTAGTGGACGGACTGGATGCAGGGTCAGCGGGCACTCCCCTGATGCTCCTCCTCCTTCTGGTGCTCGCCTACGGGGCCGCGCGTCTCGCGAACACCTTATTTGGGGAGCTTAGGGACACCTTGTTCGGTCGCGTCACCGAGCGAGCCATGCGCCGAATCGGGCTTCAGGTCTTTCGGCACGTCCACAGCCTGGATTTGGACTTTCACCTCAATCGACGCACCGGCGGTCTCGCCAGAGATATTGAGCGCGGAACTTCCGGTATTAGCTTTTTGCTGCGCTTTTTTATCTTCAATATAGCGCCGACGCTGTTTGAGATCGCCATGGTTACCGGGATATTACTTCTGAACTACGGCTGGTCCTATGCGGCGATTGTGCTTATCTCAGTGGTTCTTTATGGACTGTATTCCTTCCGTGCCACAGCGTGGCGCACGCGCTTTGTGCGCGAGGTGAATGAGGCTGACTCAAGCAGCAACACGCGCTCAGTCGACAGTTTGCTGAACTACGAAACGGTGAAGTATTTCACGAACGAGGAGTTTGAGGCCCAGCGCTACGATGAGTCTCTTGCCACTTGGGAGACTGCGCGAAGAAAAAATCGTCTGTCCTTGTTTGCGCTCAATGGCGGTCAGGCGCTCATAATTGCGACGTCGCAAACGTGTATGCTCGCCCTCGCTGCGGTGCAGGTGCAGGGGGGCAGCATGAGTTTGGGTGACTTCGTGCTCGTCAATCAATTTATGCTGCAGTTGTTCATGCCATTGGGTTTTCTCGGGTTCGTGTACCGGGAGATAAAAAGCTCCCTTGCCAACATCGAACGCTTGTTTGCTTTGCTCGACAGACAGCCGAAGGTCGCCGACAAAGAGGATGCCAAGTCCTTAGAGGTTTCTGCCGCCGCACTGGAGTTTCGCGGCGTCAGCTTTGCCTATGAAGATTCTAGGCCGATACTCCACAACGTTAGTTTGAGTGTCGGTGGTGGCGAAAAGGTCGCCGTGGTGGGCGCAAGCGGCGGTGGTAAATCAACGCTGGTAAAACTGCTGTTTCGCTTTTATGACCCGCAATCGGGCGCGGTATTGATCGACGGTCAGGATCTCTGCGACGTGACCCAGACGTCCCTTCGGCGCCAGATCGCTATAGTGCCCCAGGACTGTGTGCTCTTTAACGACAGCCTGCGCGAGAACATACGCTACGGGAACCCCGATGCCGACGAAGAGGCTCTGCTTGACGCCATCGCAGCAGCGCACCTCGAGGACTTTGTCGCACGCCTCCCCGAGGGTCTTGATACGGTAGTAGGGGAGCGGGGCCTGAAGCTTTCCGGCGGGGAGCGTCAGCGCGTGGGTATTGCCCGTGCTGCGATCAAGGGAGCCCCTATTTTGGTGTTTGACGAGGCAACCTCGAGCTTGGACAGTCGCTCTGAGCAAGCGGTGCTGGGAGCGTTTTCGTCTATGGCTCAGCAGCACACCACGCTGGTGATTGCTCATCGCCTGTCGACCATTGTGGATGCCGACCGCATTGTGGTCTTACAGGACGGAAAAATTGTCGAGCAGGGGACGCACCATGACCTGCTTCTTGAGAACGGGTATTATTCGCAACTTTGGCGAACTCAGCAGCGCCGCAGCGAATAGGATTAGCGTGACCGTATCTCTTTGGACATTGACGCGAGGTCAGTGCGGCGCCATCGATAGCTTTGATGACACCTTGCAGGATGAATACCGTATCCGACTGATGGAGCTGGGATTCCATCCCGGAGAGGTTGTGAGCTGTCTTCAGGCGCCCGCTTTAGGCGCGCCCAAGGTTTATCGTGTGGCCAATACGGTGTTCTCTCTTGATGATCAAATAGCTACCCACGTTCGGGTACGGCCCACACAAGATGACTGATGTATCCCTAACTGCGCCGAGCCGGGCACTGCTCATTGGCAGTCCCAACTGCGGAAAAACGCTGCTTTTCAATCGTCTTACGGGGCTGCAGCATCGTGTGGCTAATTTTCCGGGAATTACCGTAGAGATCGCCAGTGGTAAGTTATCCGGTCACCCGGGTGTCACCCTCTTTGATTACCCTGGCACCTATTCGCTGCAGGCTATCTCCGGAGAAGAGCGGGTTGCCGTGGAGCAGTTTGAGCAGGCGCTTCAGGCCCCGGAGCTTGGCGTCGTACTCTGCGTGATTGATGTCACCCGTCTTGAAAAAAGCCTGTATTTTGCGCTTCAGGTGATTCGCGAGTGCGGTCGCGCCGGAAAACCGGTACTCATACTGGCGAACATGATTGATGTGCTTGAAAACCATCACATTAGTATGGACTTAGAAGCCCTGAGTCGGGACATGGGCGCACCGGTGCTCGGTATTTCCGCGCGTACGGGTCAGGGGTTGGATCGTCTCGATACGGTTATTACCGAACAGCTAACGCAACCGGTCTGTCCTGATGACAATCAGGAGCCGGATATCCTGCTTCGGGGCAATGCGCATCAGCTGGCCCGAAGCTATGGCCCCAAGGGCGATGTTTTGTTGCGCACTCAAAATCGCCTGGATGCTTTTTTTCTGCACACGGGTTTTGGCGGTATTGCGTTCTTTGTCATCATGTATCTGTTGTTCCAATCCATATTTACCTGGTCGACACCCGCCATGGATGCTGTGGAATCAGGGCTGGTTTGGCTGTCGGACCGGGTAGTGCCCATGATGGGCACGCAGTTGCTTAAAGACTTTACCGCCGATGCATTGTTTTCGGGGCTCGGGGCTTTTTTGGTGTTCGTACCGCAAATCTTCGTGTTGACCTTTGTCATTGGCCTGCTCGAGGACTCGGGGTACATGGCCCGGGCAGCGCTGATTTGTCATCGTCCACTCCGGCTTTTTGGCCTCACCGGCAAGAGCTTTATACCAATGCTGTCGGGAGTGGCCTGTGCCATTCCCGGAATCTACGCCGCGCGTTCCATTGATTCGCCGCGCCGACGGTTTCTGACCTATATGGCTATTCCCTTAATGCCCTGTTCGGCGCGTCTTCCGGTATATACGCTTTTGATTGCAGCGTTTATCCCCAGCACCACGGCGCTTGGTGGTCTTGTGGGGTATCAAGGTCTTGCAATGTTCCTGGTGTATTTCTTTGGAATGCTTTGCGGCCTTTTGGTAACCGCCATGGTGTCTCGATTTAGCACGGCTCAGGAATCGGACTTACCCTTTGTGCTTGAGATGCCGGCTTACCGTGTACCCACGCTGCTTCCTCTGTTGAGAAAGTCCTGGCGACGTTGTCAGCACTTTATTACCAAGGCCGGCGGGATCATTGTCGCGGTGACTTTTGTGATCTGGGTTCTTGGCTACTTCCCCAACTACGGTGCGGATTTAGGCGACTCCTGGTTAGGGCAAATCGGCCGGTTTGTGGAGCCCGTGTTCGCACCTCTGGGTCTGGATTGGCGCTATGGCGTCGCCGTGATGAGTTCGTTTCTCGCTCGAGAAGTATTTGTGGGAACCCTGGGCGTGATCTTCGGCATTGAAGGCGCTGAAGAAAACATGGTTCCCCTCGTGGCCCAAATTCAAAATAGCGAATTGGGAATTGCCTCGGGTGTTTCCTTGCTGGTGTTTTTTGCTGTAGCGCTGATGTGTGTCTCCACCATGGCTGTTTTGAGCAAAGAAGCAGGGTCCAATCGATTGGCAATACGTATGTTCGTCGCCTACAGCGGTATGGCGTATATTTTGGCTTTGCTCGCCTTTCAATTAGTGAGCCTGTTGGGAGGATGACATAGGTGTCACTCTTGCTAGAATGTCGAGCACCTGAATAACCCGATACCCGCGCGGATCCGCTCGTCTATGCTCGACGGTGTTTCACAAAAATTGCTGGCATCTATCCGCGGCCTCTTGGTGACGCTCGTGCTCGCCTCTGCGCTGAGCGGGTGTCAGCCTCGCGTAGAACTCCATATCGCTCTCAGCCCCTGGGTCGGCTATGAAACTTTGAGCTTAGCCAAGGAGTTCAATTGGCTCCCCGATGGGGCCGTACTCCATCGTACATCCTCTCAAGGTGAGTCCATGCAGGCGGTGCTCTCCGGAGAGGTAGAGGTCGCAGCGCTGACGCTTGATGAAGCGCTGCGCTTGAGAAATGAACTGCCTAAGGTCGCAATTGTTTTAGTGATGAATGAGTCTGCCGGTGCGGATGTTGTCCTCGCGAAGGATCACATCAAACGCGTCCTAGATCTGCAGGGAGCTCGAGTCGCTGTTGATATGGGTACTGTGAGTGAGTACCTGCTGCATATGGCTTTGGATACCGAAGACCTGACGATGGAAGATCTCGAGCTTGTTGATCTCTCCGGCGATGAGCAGTTAGCTGCTTTTAAAAAGGGTGATGTAGAAGCGGTGGTGACCTACCCGCCCATGGCAGATGATTTCCTTGATCTAGGTGCCAAGACGGTCTTTGACAGCAGCGAGGCGGCAAACACGATTTTTGACGTTCTCGTGGTCAATCGTCCTGACCTTATCAATCGACAAGAAGTGTTGTCCCAGGTGATAGCGGCGCATTTCAAAACCTTAGAGCATCTTGATCGAAATGCAGATGATGCCGTCTATCGTTATGCTCAGTATCAAGGGTCAAGCGCCGCGGAGGTTAGAGCTACCCTGACCAAGATACGTCTTCCGCGCCTGCAGGTAGTGAGAAGCTTATTGGCGCCGGATGGTGCTATCCAGGGAGCGGCGCAGCAACTGCTTGCTCAAAAAATAGTTCCGCCGTCTGATGCGGATTTGTCCAAGTTGATAGATGCACAATATCTGCCCAGGATCCCTCAGTGAGGCTCGGGACGGTCGCTAAAGGGATTTTTTCTGCCACCCTGTTCGTCGTGATGGCGGCATCAGGTACTCAGAGCAGTTATGCCCAAAACAAAGAGCAAGTGAGTATTGCCGTGCTGGAGTTCGACAGGCCAGAGGTGGTTGCTCAGCAAATGCGGCCTTTGCTCGACGGTCTCAATGAGCAATTTTCGGATGCTGATTTTACGCTTGAAGTGTTGTCGATTGACGAGCTGGATGCTTTAGCGAGGGGCGGCAAGAGCGCGATTATAGTTTCGGATCCCTACCACTATCTTCGTCTTCGAGCCTCCGATCGAATGACGGCAGCTTTTGCAACCATGTATCGGGCATCGAAGGTGGGCAATATCGGAAGTATGGGTGGCACCATATTGGTGTCTTCCCAGAGCGCCGACATGAGCTCCCTTGAGGATCTTCGCGGCAAGACAGTTGCAATTGGCGACTTTCGAAACACTGGAGGCTTTGTTTTGCCCATGGCAGAGCTCGCCCGAGCGGGGGTTGAGCGTTCGGATATTCGGTGGATTGAGGTCGGTAACCAAACCAATGCTGTTGCAGAGCTAATCGAAGGACGTGTCGACGCTGTGTTTCTTAGATCGTCGTTGATGGAGGCGATGGTCGGTCGGGGCGACTTGGATCCGGGTTCAGTTTCGGTGTTGAATCGTCAAAAGCTGGGCGACTATCCCTTCGCCGTCTCCACACGGTTGCATCCAGAGTGGCCCCTCGTTGCTTCGCGAGGTACGCCGCCCGAAATCGTCGCGCGAGTTCTCGGCGTTCTGTTGTGGCGCCCCGGCGGGCGTTATGTAACTACAGAAGGCGTGTTTGCTGGCGTGAATGCACCGGCGGATTACTCTGGCCTTGAGAGCGAGCTTAGACAGTTACGCTTAACGCCCTATGATAAACCGCCTTCGGTCTCTATTTTTGATATTTGGCGGCAACATACGCTCGGCGTTTCCTCCGTTTTAGTGCTACTGGTGATGGCTTTGGGATTGCTCCTCGCCCTGCTTGAGCGTAACCGCCGTCTGGGTTCGCTTTGGGCGGAATTGCAGCGATCCGTGAAAGCGCAGAAGGCAGATCAGCGCAGGCTGGAGGATCTGAATCGACACTTTGAGTTGTTCCTCAATCGCACGACTGACTTTATGTACTTCAAAGATGCTTCACGGCGTTTTGTTTTTACCAGTCGGAGCTTTGCTGAGCTTGTGGGTATGCCTGATAGGCATGGTGTTGAAGGCAAGACGGACGCCGATGTATTTCCGCCTGAGATAGCCGCCGAGTACCTTCGTCAGGAAGACGAACTTTTTCGCTCCCGCGAGCCTTTGGTGGATCAGAGACAACGTTTCCAGAGAGTCGATGGGAGTATGGGGTGGATGTCGACTTACAAATGGCCTGTCTTCTCCAAGGACAACGGCGAGATTACGGGCCTTTTTGGGATAAGTCGTGATGTTACTGAGCTGCATGATTATGAGCAGAAGCTGGAACAAGCCGCCTATTACGATGCGCTGACGGGGTTGCCAAATCGGGCTCTGTTTTTTGATCGGCTCGAACAGGCTATGGCTTCGGCGGATCGTCGCAAGGTCGAACTGGCCGTGGTCTATATGGACCTTGATAAGTTCAAAGCAATAAACGATAAGCACGGTCATGCCACTGGGGATGATTTGCTCATGCAGCTTTCCCAGTTGTTCACCTCACAAATTCGCCGAAGCGACACCGTCGCTCGCTTGGGTGGTGATGAATTTGTTTTTCTGATTTGCGATTTTAATAGTCGTAAAGAGTGCATTGCTTTACTGGACCGCCTCATGTCGTTGATATCTGAGCACCGTGTGGTTTCGGGTATCCCAATGCAAGTATCTGCCAGCGCTGGAATCGCGTTTTATTCCTCGGCAATGGGTATAGGGCCTGATCATCTCCTACGCCAGGCAGACCAGGCGATGTACCGCGCAAAAAATAGCGGCCATAACCTCTATCGGATCTCGAATGAGCAGCAGGAATCAGAGCTAAGAGCATTTGCCGACGTTTTTGCTGAAGCGATCGATAAGCGCGAGTTTGAATTGCACTATCAGCCCTTGGTCGATATCCGCGAGGGCAAGATAGTGGGCGCGGAGGCCCTGTTACGCTGGCGACATCCGGAGCGGGGGTTGCTGTTTCCAGACCAGTTTTTACCAGCCCTAATCGGTCACCCGCTGAGAATCAAGGTGGATAACTGGGTTCGTGGCGAAGCGCTGGCGCAGCAGGCTCGGTGGCGACAGGCAGGCTTGGATCTAGGCATGCACGTCAATGTCACGGCGCTCGACATCATCCAGCCGGAATTCGTGAGTCGTTTGAGGGAAGAGCTCGAAAGGTCCAACCGCAGCCCGGCGAGTGAGTTAACCCTGGAGATTCTGGAGAGCGCTGCCGTTGCCGATGCCCAGCGTGTTAATGCGGTAATTGAAGAGTGCCGAGAGTCGGGTGTGCAATTTGCATTGGATGACTTTGGGACCGGGTACAGCTCGCTGTCCCACATCAAGGATCTACGCGCCAATTGCGTGAAAATTGACCAGCGCTTCATACAGTCAATGTACGCAAGCTATGACGACTTTGCGCTGCTGATGGCGATTCTATCCATGGCTCGCGCTTTTGACCGTAAGGTTATTGCAGAGGGTGTGGAGACAGTAGAGCAGGCTGAAGTGCTGCTATTCCTTGGTTGTTCCCAGGTGCAAGGCTGGTTGTTCTCCAAGGCGAAGCCTGCAGATCAGTTTAAAGATTGGGCCGAGACCTGGGTCTTGCCTTCAAGCTTGCAGCAGGCCACAGAAGAGTTTTCGTCATTGAATAGTCAGGACTCGCACGTAGGTAGAGCGTTTTGGGAGCAGCGAACTCACAGCCGTAATACCGAAAGCACCGCGGCAAAGAGTAAAAAAAACCGGTTGAGCAGCCTAGCTCTCCTGCAGCTGGATTAGTTCTCGCTCCAGAGCAACGATATGCTCATCGTGTTCCCCCAAGTCGCGGAGCGCTGCTGCCAGACTGAGCAAATATTCGGCGTTACTACCACTGGGGCCGTGGCTCTTCGCAATGTGCTGGGCGAGCTCTCGATCGGATCCCTCACCGAGAAAAGCCGGGTTGTTCTCTGCGGCGATGTAAAACGTCCCCGTAACTGTTTCTTCGCGATGTTCCAGGAGCAGTCGTGTGCGATGTCGTTCGTAGCCGTTTTTCTCGCGGTGATCCAGATGGGCAAACACTGATTCGTCCACAAGATAGGCGACCCCCCGACAAAGGGCATCGGGATCGCGAATAAGCGTCACAACCCGCCCGGGAGACTCCGGCGTCCCGCGGTGATCATGGGAGCCCTGCCAGAAGCGCCGCGACCATCCGCGTAAAAGTGCCACCTCGCGATCGAGGTAGGGGAAATCCACTTTGTAAATCAGTGACCCATAGCCAAAGATCCAGTGTTGTTCGTCCACTAACGAGTATCCCAAGCGTCTTCGCAAATCTATCAGAAGCCGGGATATTACATCTGTACCGGGTTGCTGTGCGTAAACCACTGTGATCAAACAATAGCCTATGCGGATGGTGACAGCAGGTGAAGGAAGTAGGAGGCACAATGCAGGCGCTGGTGGTGGGAGCGGGAGGCGGTATCGGTAGCGCGGTGGCGGATCGCTGGGGAAGAGATCCGCGCTTCAGTAGCGTGTGGACCGTGAGTCGCCAACAACGCCCAGGCCATGGCGCAGAAGGCACTATTCAGCCCCTTCTTACCCGACACACAGAAGAGGATATTGCAGCCATCTCTAAACGCGTTCTTGAAGAGAGCGAATCCTTGTCACGGATCGTGATCGCCCTGGGTACCTTGCATGGGCCATCCTACGGCCCGGAAAAGTCCCTGGAAGCATTGCGTCAAACCTCCATGCAAGAGGTCTATCGCGTAAATTGCATACTACCAATGCTCTGGTTGGCTGCACTGGCGTCCGGTCTGCGAAAAAGTCCCGATTGCCGCATTGCGGTGTTGAGTGCCCGGGTGGGAAGCATTGGCGACAACGCACTGGGTGGCTGGTACAGCTATCGCAGTGCAAAGGCCGCACTCAATATGGGTCTACGATCGGCATCTATTGAATTGGCTCGCCGCGCCAAAGGTGTAAAGCTCATGGCGTTTCACCCCGGGACTGTTGATACGGCACTCTCGGAGCCTTTTCAGCGCGGCGTTCCTGAGGGCAAACTGTTCGAACCTGACTTTGTCGCCACCCGTCTTGATGAACTCCTGGATGGGCATGTTGCGAACGGTGAGTTGTCGTATCTGGACTGGGAAGGGAAGACAATTCCCTGGTAGGAATGCCCGAGTTTCACACTGGGTTTTTCTGGGCTATGATCCGCGGCTCCACAGCACATACTCGGATTACACTTGATGCTCTTCTCGCGCCTTCGCCTGTCATTGCTGTTGCCACTGATACTGCTCACTGCCTGCGCCCAATACGACTCGGAGCGGGGTGTGGAGGTGAGCTGGAGTCAAGAGACTCTCAACAGTTTTCAGGAGGGGGTGACTACCCGGGGGCAAGTGATGGCAGCCTTAGGTCCACCTTCGCAGTTGGTGAGTCTCGGCGACGAGACCGTCCTTTATTACCTCAACGAGTCCTCCGAAGGGCAGGGACTGATACTTCTGGTTTACAACCGATTCGATCTCACGGCGCGTTATGATCGCGCGGTATTTATCTTTGATGAAGATGATGTTCTCGCCGATTACTCAGGGTGGATAGTGCCTGCTGATGAGGATTAGTGTTTGCGTTGCTCTGCTAAGCGTCAGCCTGCTGCTCAGTGGTTGTTCCCAATGGTATTACCAGCTCGGGGAGACATTGCCGGAAGGCATAGAGGATGACGCTCAGGGTCAAAGCCTGGCCACAATGCTTGCGCGTCTTGGCCCTCCCTTGCGCTTTGCGGCCAATGAGGGGCAGTTGGTTATGGCATGGGAGGCATGGCAGGTGCGCGAGTCCGCCTTAGGCGTTAGTTTGGGCTGGGCCGGGGCCGACTTTTTGAATGTCGATTGGGGAAGCGCGCATATTGAAGGCGAGTTTCTTATTATGACTTTCGACGCAGATCGACGGGTGACGGCGGCTGAACGCGTGTATCGTGATGATAGTTTGGGCAGTGGTGCAGCGCTCCAGCCTTTTTACAGTTTTGTGTCGGTGGTGGACGTTCAGGACTTGTTGTCGCCGCTTCCACAGCATGGCTGGGGCGCAATGCAATTGCTGCCATTGCCCGAGTTGCTGAACAATCCCCAAAGCCCCGGTATGGGTGACACCGGTATTGAACAGCGAGGGACGCCGACCGGAGCGGGAGCCAGAACTCTGGAGTGGTTGGATTAGCAGCCCAGTAGTGTGCTTACGTTTTATGATTGATTAGTAATAATTGCGGAGATAAAAAAATAATGGACTTCCAAACCTTACCCGAATTCCTTGACCACTGGGCAGACACCCGGGGGGACAAAATCTGGATGCGCGACCTCCGCGAAGAGGGAAGCGAAGACTACAGTTGGTCTGAGGCACGACGGCAGGTTAATGCCGTTGCGGCTGCTCTGGAGGCACGCTTTGGTCACGGCCAAAGCATGATTATGCTCTCGCGCAACCGCCCCCATTGGTTTATGGCGGATTTGGCGGTGATCCGCTCGGGCAACGTCACCGTGAGCATGTTCACCACGCTGCCTGCGGCCACAGCGCAGTACATCGCGGAATTTACGGAAGCAAAAGTCATTTTTGTGGGAGAAAGTCCTAACTGGGAAGCAGTGCGTCCGGTGTTGCCCGAGGACATTACTATTGTTGCTTTGCCCGGCGTCGAGATCGACGGCGACCACCTTACCTGGGAGCAGCTCCTTGCTGAGGGTGAGGGTAAAGAGATCAGTTATCAGTGCGCTGGCGACGACATGATGTCTCTGGTGTTTACCTCGGGAACCACGGGTGTACCCAAAGGCGTTATTCAGACGCACGATAGCAACGTCATTCCTATTCGTCGCTTTATTGATGCTTTTGGTCTGCGCGACCAGCCTCGATATTTCTCCTACCTTCCGCTCTCGCATATTGCCGAGCGTCAAATTGTGGAGTACTCATCGCTGTTCAGTTGTGGCGAGGTCAATTTCAATGAGTCCCTGGAGCATATTCTTCGCGATCTCCAGCGCACGCAGCCGCACATGTTCTTTGGACCACCGCGGATCTGGGAACAGTTTCAGCAAGCGGTAGTTGGCAAGTTCGGGGGCCAGGAAGCGCTCGATGGAGCGCTAAAGGAAGATGCCGAGGGTATTGGAAAGCTGGTGCTGGACACTATGGGGCTGGGAGAGGTGGAGTTTTGCCTGGCAGCTGCGGCACCCACGCCACCTCCTTTGATTCACTGGTGGGAGTCTCTTGGTCTTCAACTCATGGAAGGCTTTGGTCAGACTGAGGCTATGGGGCTTATCGTGAGCGGTCCGGACACCCGGCGCATTGGCTCCATTGGTAAACCCGTGGGTGAGGTGGAGTACAAGATTACCGATGAAGGGGAGCTGGCAGTGCGCGCCGATGGATGCACGCCGGGTTACTACAAGCAGGATGACAAAACTGCGGAACTCATTCGCGATGGCTGGTTACATACCGGTGACAAGGCCAAGGTGGATGAAGACGGATTCATCTATATCACGGGCCGTGTGAAGGACTACTTCAAAACCATTCAGGGTAAGTTTGTCGCGCCTCCACCGATTGAGGGCATGTTTGCTCACAATTCTTTCATTGAGCAGCAATGCCTTATCGGCAGAGGATTCTCCAAGACGGTGATGATTGCGGTGCTCACCGAGGCCGCGGCCAAGGAGAGCCGCGAGACCGTGGAGGCTTCTATTCGTGAGAGCGTGGCGGCCATCAACGACGAGATCGAAAAGCATGCGCGTATTGGTGCTGTGATCGTGAGCACTGAGCCCTGGAGTATTGAGAACGAAGTACTGACGCCCACGTTGAAAATTCGTCGGGATAAGGTAGAAGAACGCTTTGGCGAGCTGGGCGAGGGACTGGCACGCAAGTCTGCCGAACAGCGGGAGATGCTGATTCACTGGGCCTGATCGCCTTGGATCAAAGAGCCGGGCAGGTGTGGGTGGATGCCGATGCTTGCCCGGTGCCCATTAAAGAGATTCTGTATAGGGCGGCTACGCGGTCAAAGTGTGCGGTCACGCTGCTTGCTAATCACGCTATGGCAGTGCCGCCATCACCTTACCTCAGCTTTGTTCAGGTTCCCGCCGGTTTTGATGTAGCAGATAGTGAGATTCTGAAGCGCCTGGATTCCTGCGATCTGGTTGTCACACAGGATATCCCCCTGGCAGCAGAGGTTGTGGAGCGAGGCGCTTTAGCGATCAGTCCCCGAGGAGAGCGTTACACCGCTGAAAATGCAAAGGCACGTTTGGCGGTGCGGGACTTTATGTCCGAGTTGCGTGACAGTGGAATCAACACTGGCGGACCGCGGCCCTTAGCTAATGCGGACAAGCAACGCTTCGCCAACGCTTTGGATAGCTGGTTGGCGAAACGCTCAAGGAGCCCCCACACAGGCGCTTAGAGCCAAAGCTAAACTATCGCAGAAACTCGCTTCGGGTCGCGGCATCGGTTTTGAATACGCCGCCGAGCGCTGTTGTGCGAGTCGACGAGTTGCTGTCCATGACGCCCCTGGACTTCACACAGTAGTGAACGGCATTGATCGTGATGGCTACATCCTCGGTTTCCAGAAGTGTCTGTAGCGCCACGAGGACCTGCTGAGTGAGGCGTTCCTGAACCTGAGGCCGCTGGGCGAAAAAACGCACTACGCGATTGATTTTGGAGAGCCCGATAATCTTGTTACCCGGTATGTAAGCTACCCGCGCTGTCCCGTCGATGGTCACAAAGTGATGCTCGCAGGTGCTGACAAGATCTATGTCATCAACCAGCACCATTTCCTCCACCTGCATCTTGTTGTCGATGACAGAAATCTTAGGAAACTGGGCGTAGTCCAGACCGCTGAAAATCTCGTCGACATACATTTTAGCGATACGATGGGGGGTTTCCTGAAGGCTGTCATCAGTAAGATCCAGTCCCAACGTTTCGGTAATCTCCCGAAAGCTGTCGCGAATTCGTTCATATTTCTGCTGGCGCGTAAGACCATTGTCCACCAAGGGGGTCTCAAGGCCCCGATCGAGCAATGCTTGTCGTACATCACGCGCTTCGGGGGTCATATCTTCAGCAAAATCAAGGTTTTTTGTCGCGACTGCCTGGTTCATAAGCGTTCTCCTGTGTGATGGTTTTTACGTCGGAGATGGGCACTCGGATTGCCTAAAGCGCGACAACTTTGACAGTGTGATGAGTGGGTGCAACACTCAGACGCCAAAGCCAAGGCGGTAATGGCCTAAGGAGACTTTGCGATGACCAGTAGCAAACCCCTGCGTTTGGGGATCATGGGCTTTGGCCAGACGGGGCGGCAAATCTATGAACTCGCCTCGTTATCTTCTGATATCAGCGTGGTAGCTATCGCAGACGTGGGTCGTGCAGACATCCTGCATTATCTGCTGCAGTCTGAAGCTAAAAACCCCTCGCAGTTTCGACGGGACGGTAATTTCTTGTGTACGGATCGTCAGCGTACACGCCTGATGTCCATCGATACCCCGGCGGAGATGCCCTGGGATATCTTCGAAGTGGATATGGTTATAGACGCTACGGGAATCTACGGGTCCGAGGCTGCTATGCAAAGCCACCTGTCAGGGGGTGCCCCGAGGGTATTGATACGCACACTACCCGAGGACAACATTGACCGGGTGATTATTCCCGAGATCAACGGTGATACTGCGGACGTGCGGGATCGGATGATTTCTGCGGCGTCGCCAACCACCACGGCTCTGTGTTTTCTGTTGCACATTTTGTCTCAGCAGTTTGTGATCGAATGCGGCAGTATGACGACAGTACATGCTTACACCTCGGATCAGGCACTTCAGGATTACGCGGGCAGCGATTATCGCCGTAGTCGATCAGCGCCCAAAAACATTATTCCCAACGGCCACGACGCGGGCCGCTGGCTGGGCCATGTGCTGCCTAGCTTTGCCGGGAAGGTGCATACCTCAACGCTCAACGTACCGGTGCAGGAGGGCTGTCTGC
Organism: Congregibacter sp.; assembly: GCF_965662665.1. Taxonomy (NCBI): domain Bacteria; kingdom Pseudomonadati; phylum Pseudomonadota; class Gammaproteobacteria; order Cellvibrionales; family Halieaceae; genus Congregibacter; species Congregibacter sp. The sequence goes on from NZ_CBFIIF010000017.1 coordinate 15,061, forward strand.
TGGATACGACCCTGATCCTGGACTCCGGTAGTGTCACTGCCGAGGAAGTTAATGAGGCCATGCGGCAAGGAGCAAAAGCCTATCCAAGCTGTGTGTCCGTGGTGGAGGACCCCATTGTCTCCTCCGATGTACTGGGCAGTGACTACTCGCTGTTGTTCGACGCAAAAGGGACTCTGAAAGCTGGTGAGCATTTCGTAAAAACCCTAGGGTGGTATGAAACCCGAGGACACGCAGCGCGCCTCCTGGATGTGGCAAGGCTCTACGCCAATCTGGACCAAGAGATGGAGGCCTCGTCATGAGAATCGCCATTAATGGATTTGGTCGCATTGGGCGCTCCGTGTTTCGTATTCTCGAGGAGCGCGACGACATTCAGGTCGTGGCGGTCAACGACTTGTTCGATCACGATGCCCTCCGTTATCTCTTGAAGTACGACACGGTGATGGGGCCTTTTCCCCATGAGCTTGCCTTGGATGATGATCATCTTGTGACGCCTAAAGGGCGGGTGCAAATGCTGAGCGAGCGCGATCCTGCTGCCTTGCCCTGGGCTGAGCTGGGTATTGATGCTGTGGTTGAATCTACGGGGGTGTTTCGTACCCGGGAGCAGCTGCAAATGCACCTTGACGGCGGCGCGAAGCGCGTGGTGCTTACAGTACCTGCGAAAGATGAGATCGACTATACCGTAGTGCTTGGAGTTAACGAGGAGGGCCTCAACGAGACCCATCGCATTGTGTCCAACGCCAGTTGTACGACTAATTGCCTTGCTCCCATGGCTCGGGTCTTACACGAAGAGTTCGGTATTCTTGAGGGCGTCATTAACACGGTACATGCTTACACCAATGACCAGCGCCTCGCCGACGTGCCTCACTCCGACTGGCGTCGCAGTCGCGCAGCTGCAGAAAACATCATTCCCACCTCTACGGGCGCGGCAAAAGCCGTGGGGGTTGTTCTGCCGGACTTAAAAGGCCGGTTACACGGTATTGCCTCGCGGGTGCCCGTGCCCGATGGCTCCGTAGTGGATCTGTTTGTGAAACTATCCAGAACAGTATCAGTCGAAGAAGTAGATCGAGCGGTAAAGGCTGCCTCGGAGTCGCCGCGCATGCAGGGTATTTTGCAGTACAGCGATCGGCCTCTGGTTTCCACCGATGTGATTGGTGATAGCCATTCGTCGATTTATGACAGCGGTTTTACGGCGGTGACCGGGGGTCGATATCTTCGGGTGTTGAACTGGTATGACAATGAATGGGGCTACAGCTGTCGTGTGTGCGACGTGCTCGCAACCATGAACGACTGGTAGACTCTCGCTTTGTGTCGCTCGGGCCGATAATTGTGTTTTCCCGAGTCTATTTGAGGATCTTCAATATCATGTCTAGGCGTTTATTCGGACTTTCAGCTCTGCTTTGTTTGCTTTTAAGCCCTTTCGCTGTCTCGGGAGAGTATGACGATGCCCTCGATTCGTTTCGGGCGGCAAAGCAAACGGGCCCGTTTTTTGAGCAGGCTTACGGTTACGTAGTTTTTCCAACTATCGGCAAAGGTGGCTTTGGTATCGGTGGAGCCCATGGTGCGGGCCGCGTTTACGTTAAGGGTATGTATGTGGGTGATACCACCATGACCCAGCTCACCGTTGGGCTGCAGATGGGCGCCCAGGCCTTTAGCCAGATGATTTTTCTGGAAGACGAGCGAGCCTTTAAGAGCTTTAGCTCAGGAAATTTCGAATTCAGTGCTCAAGCAACTGCGGTGGCGATCACCGCCGGCGTGTCGGCCGAGGCGAATACCGGCGGAGGCACGGCAACCAGTGCGAGCGGTGGAAGGAACGATGCGAACGTTTCAAATAGCGGCTATCGGAAAGGGCTGGCCATTTTCACTATTGCCCGTGGCGGCTTGATGTATGAAGCCTCATTGGGTGGACAGAAATTTACCTATAAGCCGCTGTAACGCGGCGCTTCTGGCTTATTGAGCTATTCGTTTAGCCACGGCCGCCAAGGATCACTACGTGCAGCGCCCGTGGGCCGTGTGCCCCCAGTACCAGCTGCATGGATATATCTGCTGTGCTCGATGGGCCCGATATCATCATTAATCCTCGGGGCCGCGCCCCGGGGTCCTTAAGGCTGGGCTCTGCCCAGATGTTTTCGAGTCTCTCCCGAATGTCCTTGCGGTCAATCAGTATCACGTGATCTTCAACTAAAAGATTGTTGAGGGCCGGGTTGTTGCGGTCGAGGAGTAGGGCGAGAGAGCCCGTTTCTGCGACTGCGCAATAGGCATAGCTGACCGATACGTTGTCCCCCGGTTGCGCTACATCGAAGCGGGGGAGGAGCCCCCCATCCCGCCAGGGCAAGGCGGCACTGCGGGGGTCATGACCAGTCACAACGCGCCTCTGACGATGTTTCTGAGCAATAAACTCGGAGATTTCGAGCACTGCCTCGCTACGTGTTTCGACTTCGACAGTTGTGGCACCGTTACGCTGCAGATTTTGGCACAGCGTTGCGCAGAGGTCGGGCTGCGCGAGAGGCGCTGATTGAGGCGTCGCCAAATCGGCGAGCTCTTGCGCTATCTCCTGGCTGGAGGCGCGTCGGGAGGCACCACGGATTCGCGCGAAGACTTCTTTTTCGGCTTCCCCCGCGCTCATTGTTCCAGGGAGTCCTGATGCTCTTGTTGAAAGGTCTTTGCTGCCGGCGTTGGCAAGTCCCGCGCTTCGAGCCAGCCCCCGGCAAAGGGAAGCTTGCGAATAACGCCCCTGCGGCGACCGAGTCTGTGCATGACGCTGACCGCAAAGCCAGTGACTTTCTGGTAAAGCCGCGGGTGGCGTGCGAGCCAGCCATGGAGACCAATGCCGAGGCGCCAGCGCGTTGCGGTAATGCCTTCGGTAAACGCCTCGTGGCGAAGATCTCGCAGTAGGCCCGGCAAAGGAATCGATGCCGGGCATACTTCCTCGCAGCGACCACAGGCGGTGCAGGCATCGGGTAGTAGATAACTTTCCTCGAGGGACGTGAGTAGCGGCGTGAGTACGGATCCCATGGGCCCCGGATAGACCCAGCCGTAGGCATGTCCTCCCGCGCTCATGTAAACGGGGCAGTGATTCAGGCAGGCGCCGCAGCGAATACACTGGAGCATTTCGGCGTAGTCGCTGGCAAGGATGTCACTGCGCTTGTTGTCCAGCAGCACAAAGTGGGTTTCCAGCGGGCCATCGACGTCTCCCGGGCGCCGGGGGCCCGCGTAAAAACTGGTATAGCAGCTCACAGCCTGGCCCGTGGTTGATCTCACCAGAAGGCGAAGCATGGCCATGGCATCGTCAGTGCGCGGTAGTATGCGATCTATGCTGGTGCAAATGATTAAAACGGGAGGCAGGTTTGCGCAAAGGTCGCCATTGCCCTCGTTGGTGACCAGCATCGAGTAGCCATTCTCGGCGATCAATGCGTTACTTCCGATAATGCCAACCTCTGCTGCAAGGAAGTCCTCGCGCAACACCTGACGAGCCTCGGCAACCATTTCTCCGGCACTCGCGAGATCCCGCTCGCCCAGTTGATGGCGCTCGAGAAATAACTCGCGAATCTCGCTTTGGGTTTTGTGCAGGGCGGGTCCGACGATGTGGCTTGGCGTTTCTCCGGCTTCCTGAATGATGTACTCACCGAGGTCTGTTTCCCGCACAGAAAAGCCTGCGGCCTCAAGGGCCCCGTTGAGGCCGGTCTCCTCGGTGATCATGGATTTGCCCTTGGCGACTCTTGAGGCTTCGCTCCGGGCACAGATGTCCAGAACGATTTCATTGAGTTCATCGCCGTTACGCGCAAAATTGACTGAACTGCCGTTTTCCCGGGCGTTGCGGGTAAAGGTTTCCAGATAATGTCCCAGATGTTCCAGCGCGTGCTGACGAATGGCCTTTACGTCATTACGTAAGGCATCAAAGTCCTCGTTGCCGCCAAAGTCTTTTACCGCCTTTTCGCGAAGCGTGGGCATGAACGCTCCAAGCATCTCGCGGTTTTCGGAGCGTTCGGGACTTGCAATAGCCTCATCGGCGAGACGTAAAAAGTCACGGCTTTGCTGCTCCATCAGCGTTCTTCACTTTCGGCGATGGGCGGCGTTACATCGTCGCCTATGAGTACTTCTGCAACGTGTCTAAAGTGAACATCGTTCCCCGTGCGTCGAGCGCGTCCGGCCAGGGCAAACAAGCAACCCAGATCGCCGCCGAGGAGCGTGTCGCATCCGGTGCTTTCGATATCCTTGAGCTTACGATCTGACATGTCGCCGGAGATCGCCGGCATCTTCGCGCAAAACGTTCCTCCAAAGCCGCAACAGACATCCGGCTGGGAAAGTTCCTGAACCTCGATCCCGGCCCGTTCAAGGAGCCTCCTTGGCTGGCTTCGAACGGCTAACTCTCTCAAGCCGGCGCAGCTATCGTGATAGGCGACCGGTTTCGCATGTTCTTGCTTGGGAGGGTGGTAATCGCAGATCTCCAGGAGGAACGTAGTGAGTTCGTAAACGTGACCGGCAAATTGCAATGCGCGCTCTCGCCACTCACCCTCAAAGAGCGCTGGGTAGTGTTCGATCATCATGCCTGCGCAAGAACCCGAGGGCAGCACAACATAGTCGAAGTTCTCAAAACCTTCGATGACTTGCTGGGCTATTCGCGCCGCGCCAGAATAATCGCCGCTGTTGTAGGAAGGCTGCCCGCAACAGGTTTGTCCGGTGGGGACAGTGACATCGCAGCCCGCATGCTGCAGAAGCTCGAGACTGGCTTGAGCCGCGGATGGCCGCATAAGGTCTGCCAGACAGGTGACGTAGAGTGCGACCCTGCGAGGAGGCGACGGCGAGTCTAATTTTGTGTCTTCTGTATCAGTCACCGTTTGCTTCGACGCGCTCGCTACTCTTCATCAACCTTGTTGGAGTATACCGCGCTGGCGGCCTTAGCTGACTATGAGCAGCAGGCTGCCACTAAGCAGGAATCCACCGACGGTAAGCAATACTGCTTTCATCCAGGGGTGGCTCAGTAGCCACAGCGCTCCGAGTATTTCGACGGCTCCGCTCTTTGTTTTTGGGGAGTAATGCATTGCCGGCACAGCTGCGACGTCCAGATTGGGCAAGGCTGCAATGGAGACTGGCAATGCAACGCCCGGCGCGAGGATGATAGAGGCGCTACCGCGCAGTAGCGAACGTTCGCCGTAAAAGTACTTTCCATCGTAATCCACAGCGATAAAGTACTCATCCAATAAGCCCAGATGGCCACCGCAACCTTGGCGAAGAAAACGCCAGGCATACAGTGAAGCAATCACTGCGGGGAGACTGGCCAGTGCTGCCCGCCAACCCCCGAGGGCGGCACATAGCAGGAGCGTGAGCAGGGAGCACAGGAAAAGCGTCATCCCCGCTCTTGCTATAGCGCGCGCTGCTTTTTCGGAGGAGGGCAGCCAGTGGATCCCCCCGGGCATGGGGTCCAAAAGCGCACTGCGCTTTTGAGGCATGCTTTGCAGACTGCGATAACTCGCTGCATAAAGTAGTGCGACGGAGGCGCAAAAAAGAATAAGGACTATTGGCAGTCCTATCCCCAACTGTCGCATCAGAGTTCTCTGCTGAGATGTCCGTATCCAGGTATCCCTTTCCTCCGCGAGGAGGGACGATTCGAACGGCGCCTCGACGGTACCCTCATTTGCCAGGCGTTGCATTACCGCTTGCTTACGATCAGCAACAAGTAACTTGTCGCGCCAGGGAATGAGGAAAGGATCAATGAGCTCCTCCGGCAGATCGATGCGTTCGGCGCTTCCCCACTGCGTGTCAAATTTATAGAGTTCGGGTACAGACTCGTCCCCCGCCATAAGCGCCCAGTAGTTTTCTTCGCCCAGCGCAACATCCTGAAGTCTGTCTTGAGCTGCAGCGACCGCTGCGGGCGGCATTATCAGAAGAGCATCCAGCTGTTGGCCGAAATTTTGTTCGTCAGGACGATAGACGCCGAGCATGGGAGAGTCCGCGGCCGGAGCCAGCAGGAGACCGTCTTTGGAAAGAATTCTTGGTTGTCCCCAGGGGACCTCCACAGTTGCTTCGGCTTCGACATTCCCGAGACTGCTGCTTCGCCACAGCTGTCCGTCGGCACCCAGAAGGAACAGCGTGTCGCCCAGCAGTGAACCGGCGATGGCGATAACAGGGCTGCTCAAATTTTGTGAGTCAAAGGGAGAGCAGCTGCGCTCATCCAGATTGCAACGCTGCAGTTGCAGCTCGCCACCGTCCTGAGATGCATTGAGAAGCAGATCCCCGGTTGGCGTCGTCCACAACGGAGGGGCTATTCGATCATAGCCAAGATCAGAAGCGCTGAGGCGAACCTTTGCAAGTCCTGATCGCTCGTGACGCAGTAGTGCGCCTTCGACCAGCAGCACTAATTCGTTGTTAGGCAGCGTTATTGCGTCGAGAGCTCCCAAGGGTTCAGATCCCGCGGGGGCGGCGGGAAAGCGAAGCACTACGGCAAGCACCAGTACACATAGCGCGAGCGCGGCTCCCGCGGCAATCAAACTCCGTATTTGCGTGGTTTCAGAAAGCTGCACGGGATTTTGCGATGGAAAAGCTGGTCGCAGAGCAAACAAGTTTGGTGCCTTGCCCCGCGGCCTTTCACCTTTACTGGTGTGGTTCCCAGCAGTTTCTTTTGCGGTGACGGTAGCTGCGTTGCGCGGGGGCGTTCGCTGCGCAGTACGCTCCGGTCGGGGCGCAGGCTCAGTGATCGGTTCAGCGGCACGCTTAGGCTTAGGCTGAGGCTGAGGCTGAGGCTGAGGCTTGGGCTTAGGCTTAGGCCTCGGTTTCGGCTTCAGCTTCAGTTCCGGCTTTGGTGGCGCGGGCTTAGGAGCAGGAGCAGTCTTCTGTGCAGGTTCTGGCCTTTTTACGGCTGGTTCAGGCGCAGGCTCGGATAATGACGATGACCGCGATGGGGCCGAGGTTGTTGCCGCCGGTTCAGAGACTTGTTCTGCGTTTGGCGCCAGCTCTAACTGTACTTTCAGCCCTGCCCCGGGAGCAGTTTCTGACTTCGCTTCGGGTTTGAATCTTTCCGGCTCTGGTTCTGGTACGTCTACCGGCGAAAACTCACAGATTAAACCCACGCTTCGGAGTTGCCGGTATAGCCGTTGCGCATCGCTGTGCGTAATGTTGCGTCGCAGCGGTACGGGCTTACCACTAAAGAACACAGCGACACCGGACACATCTTGCAAACCAAAGAAAGCCGCCAGTGTCCGGCGTGCACGCTCTCCATCTGTGCCGGGCAGTAGTTGGCCGGAGAAAACCAGATTGAAGCGCTGCTTGTCATTGGTGCTCAAAGCTGCGTGCCTGCGGGACCTTGCAAAACTATTGGCTGGGGACCAGGCTAAACTGCAGTCCGGCGTTTTGTTCTAGTCTCGGTATAAGAGCCGAAGCGAGAGCTGACGCTGGAGTCCACAATCCGCCATCCACGGTCGCCGGATCCTGAGCAAGACAGACCGCCGTTTCGCCCAGCATGCGCGAGGTTGATCCATAGCCTGGATCTCTGTCTCCCGTGACGCGGGCACGCAGTGACTTTGCGGAATCTTCAGGGTGCTCAGCGTGAAAATAGAGTTCGAAGAACCCCCGCTCCCGCGCATCCTGGTCGGGTCCTTCTCCGGGCTTTGGCAGCCAGCGGGTAAGCAGGTTTCGGCCCAAAGAATTGCTTGCGGTGAACATGGCGGCGCCCATGCCAATGCTGATCGCGAGTGCTTGAGCACGGCTGGTACAGAGTTGGCTTTCGTCGTAGTTGAACTCCCGGCCCCAGGGAAAACCCAGAAGGGCATTGCTGCGCCTTACAACGCGCTCGTTGATCAATGCCATCACAAACGGAGTAGTCCATTGTTCAAAGCAGGGATCAAAGATCGGAGTCTGCTGGTCTGTAACAACAGGGCCCGGACTTTCCTGTGATGGATACAAACAATACTTGTCCTTAAGTAAGCGACGTAAGGCGGGGTCGCGCCCGGCGTCTTCCAGAACGCCTAAAAGACTGGCCACGGTTCCTCCGCTGGCCGCGCCGCGCGTTTTACCAACGCGCCCACGGACGCGAGCCGCAGAGACGCCATGTTGGTCCTCCATAGCCTGTTGTACGAACCAATTGCCGAGATCCGAGGGAATAGAGTCAAAGCCGCAGGAATGTACGATACGTGCGCCGGTCTCCTGCGCAGTTTTTTGATGGGACTCGATCATGCGCGCGACCCAGTGCACCTCGCCGGTGAGATCGCAGTAGTCTGTGCCTTCGGCGGCGCAGGCTGCAACCAGTTCACTGCCATGGCGTGCATAGGGGCCAACGGTACTGCACACCACCCGCGTGTGTTTGGCCAGACTGCTGAGTGCCTCCCCATCGCTGCTATCGGCCGTAATAAGAGTAAGAGGCTTAGCCGGCTTTACGCCCTGAAGTGCTTGACGCACAGCCTCCAGTTTTGCGGTATTTCTACCCGCCAGCGCCCAACGTATCTCTCCATCGCTGCCGTAGCGCTCGAGCAAATACTCGGCTACTAACTGCCCGGTAAACCCCGTGGCTCCAAACAGAACAATGTCGTAAGTCCGTTCTGGCATGGCTCTTTCCTGCGCTTAGTGAATACCGTGCATCATGCGACGCAGTAATGGCGACAGCAAGAGCATGAGGACACCTACGCCCAGGCCGAGCCAGAGGAGGTTGCCAAACAGATCGCCATAGCTTGTCAATGCCGCGGTGGTGTCGGTGACGCTGCCTCCACTGGTTTCCAGTGCCGCCAGCTTGGCGAGCTGTGCAGCAACAAACTCGGAGTAGGCGGTGGCTAAAAACCAGGAGCCCATCATAACGCCAACGACACTGGGGGCCGCAAGTTTGGTCACCGCCGAGAGACCCACGGGAGAGAGACAGAGCTCGCCGCAAGTGTGGAGTAGATAAGCGAGAACCATCCAGTAACCGGAAACCAGACCGGCTTGATCGGGATTGGCCGCGCCAAACGCCAGGGCGCCAAAACCAAGCCCCGCCTGTGCAATACCCAGAGCAAATTTTACGGGTGTTGAGGGCTCCAGTCCGCGAGGACCAAGTACTGTCCACAGCCAGGCAAAAAATGGCGCAAAGAGAAAAATGAACATAGGGTTCAGCGCGCCGAACTGGGAGGCGGTAAGTTGCATACCAAAGACCTCTCGATCCATTACGCGGTCTGCAAACAGAGTCATGGACGCAGCGCTTTGTTCAAAGAGAGCCCAGAACACGACCGAGGAGATGGTCAGAATGATGAGGACGATCATCCTGCTGCGCTCAATGGCATCACAGCGCGTCACGATAAACCAGCCCAGGCCGCCAAGGACAATGAGCGATAGAGAGTTGAGGAGTAGTCCCACAGCGGCATGAAACTGAAGCATCTGCCAGACCACAACGACGCCCAGTAACGCCCCGGCGTAAATGCCTTGCTCTCGCGTCAGCCCAAGCGATGTTCTCTCACCAAGATTGCTGTTTTCCGGAGGTTCCGCCAGACCGGCCAGGTAGCGCTGTCCGTAGATAAAGGTTGCCAGCCCCAGGAGCATGCCAATACCCGCTGCGCCGAAGCCATAGCCCCAGCCATAGGTTTCGCCGAGGTAGCCACAAAGGAGGGTAGCGGTGAAGGAGCCGAGATTGATCCCCATGTAAAAGATCGTAAAGCCCGAATCCCTGCGCGGATCATCTTTACTGTAAAGCTGACCTACGATAGTCGAGATGTTCGGTTTTAGAAAACCCACACCGATGACGATGAGTGCCAGCGAAGCGTAAAAGACCTGCAGTGCCTGAGTGTCCCGCTGAATGCTGTCGCCCACCATGCGCGCCTGTTCACCTTCCACTGCCATGCCCAGGTGTCCCGCGACCAGCAGGAGTCCACCGAGAATCACGGACTTGCGCATGCCCAGGTATCGATCGGCGAGGAGACCTCCGATCACAGGCATGGCGTATACCAGAGCCGCATAGCCGCCTAGCACTTCAAGGCCTTCGGCATCGGTAAACAAATGGTATTTGGTGAGATAGAGGAGCAGCAGATATTTCATGCCGTAAAAGGAAAACCGCTCCCACATTTCTGTGGCAAAGCAAATCATCAGTCCCCGGGGGTGACCAAAAAATCCTCGATCGTCTAAAACGACAGGTGCCTCTGCTGCTGTAGTCGACATGTAGTGCTCCTCTTTTGTTCTGTTTAGGCCGCTATCTGCTCGTCGGTGTCACTGCCGGCGATGGCGAGCCTAAGCTCCTCGGGGTCAAGAATACGCTTGATGACTACAAACATCGCAGCCGCTTGGGGATAGTAGTGCCGCAGATACCCAAGCCACTGTTTAATGGGGTTTACCGCGTAGCGGCGGTCGTAGCTCACGAGTGTTACGGACAGATATTTGAGCAGCAGCTCGCGAATTTCATCCCAGCTCAGGGCATTTTGCTCAAGGCCAAGATCCGCTGCTCGGACAAGTCTGGGCAAATCTGGCCGGCAGAGTACGCCCCGGCCGAGCATAAGGTCAGGTGTTTGGCTTTTTTCTCTGGCAAGTTTTGCGTCACCAACACCCCAAATCTCACCGTTTGCTACCAGAGGCAGTGCGGTGACGGCGCGAGCCTCAGCGATGTGCTCCCAGTAGGCCGGGGGGCGATAGCCATCCGCACGGGTGCGTGCATGAATCACGAGCTCACTGGGCGCTGCCGCGTCGATGCCGGATACGATGTCGAGAAAACTGTCGCTGTTTTCAAAACCCAGACGAATCTTGACGCTAAGAGGAACTTCGGCGGGAACCGCGCGCCGCGTGGCAGCTACGATCGCGTGCACCCGCTCAGGCTCTCGAAGTATTACCGAGCCGCCGTCTGAGCGGTTGACAGTTTTTGCAGGGCAGCCGAAGTTCAGATCTATGCCGACTGCGCCAAGCTCAGCGGCCCGGGCGGCATTCTCGGCTACCAGCGTGGGATTCCCGCCCAAAAGCTGCAGATAAACGGGGACGCCGGATGAGGTGTGTCCTCCGCGCTCGAGTTCGGGGCATATTCGATGGAAGACGCGAGGTGGCAGCAGTTCCTGACTCACCCGCATAAACTCTGTGACGCAGCGGTCAACGCCGCCTAGCTGAGTCAGCAGCTCGCGCATGGTGTGATCGATAACGCCCTCCATGGGCGCCAGATAGATGCGGGGAGTCAGTTTGGAGTTCACGGGATGGCAGTATACGCAGAGTTGCAATTACGCACAGCTACCGTGGCCCGAGGTAGCCGCGTCGTTTATCATGGAGCCCACTAGGGGGATCTGATGAACGCCAATTTGCTATCGCAGGGTCTTGAACTGCTTGTATACGGCATGGGCACGGTCGTTGTGTTCTTGACCCTGCTCGTGTTCGCGACGCGAATCATGTCTGCAGTGATTCTGCGCTTTTTTCCCCAGGCGCCGATAGTGGTACCCCAGCGCGCCAGAAGCTCTGCTCTAGATCCTCTTGCTAACAACGCTGCAACTGCTAACAACGCTGAAACCGCCGCGGCAACACCTGAGGTGCTGGCCGCGATTACCGCCGCGGTGCATCAGCATAGGCGTCGCAGAGCGGTATCTCCCAACTCAGACTCTGATCAAAGGAAAGCGCATGTCTGATCGTCCCGGAAAGTTAGGCATTACTGAATTGGTGCTGCGCGATGCGCATCAGTCCCTGTTTGCAACACGCATGCGCCTCGATGACATGCTGCCCATCGCCGCGGAACTTGATGCCGTGGGTTTCTGGTCCATGGAGTCCTGGGGTGGGGCGACCTTCGACGCCTGCATTCGTTATCTCGGCGAAGACCCCTGGGATCGAATTCGAGAGTTGAAAAAGGCGATGCCGAATACGCCTCAGCAAATGTTGCTGCGCGGGCAGAATCTTCTGGGTTACCGCCACTATGCAGATGATGTGGTGGAGAAGTTTGTGGAGCGAGCGGCGACCAACGGCGTCGATGTGTTTCGTGTGTTTGATGCCATGAATGATATGCGCAATATTGAAGTCGCCCTGCAGGCGGTTAAGAACCAGGGGAAGCACGCGCAGGGAACAATTGCCTACACCTTGAGCCCGGTGCATGACATCGACGGCTGGGTTGATCAGGGACGACGCATCGAAGATATGGGTGCTGACTCCATTGCGATTAAGGATATGGCGGGACTTTTGCGCCCTTATGTCGGTTTTGAGTTGGTGACCCGTCTGAAGGCGGCGTGCTCAATCCCCATTCATATGCAGTGTCACGCGACCACGGGGCTGTCTACGGCCACAAATCTAAAGTGCATAGAGGCCGGTATCGACAATATTGATACCGCAGTGTCGAGCATGAGCATGACCTATGGGCATTCACCCACGGAGGCCTTGGTTGCCATACTCGAGGGCACTGATCGAGATACCGATCTTGATCTTGTGGCGTTGGAGCGTATAGCGGGTTACTTCCGGGACGTCCGCAAAAAGTATGCGAAATTCGAAGGCTCCCTGCGCGGAGTGGACTCTCGTATTCTGGTGGCGCAGGTGCCCGGTGGCATGCTCACCAACATGGAAAACCAGCTTCGGGAACAAAATGCGGAGGATCGCCTCGGTGAGGTGCTGGAGGAAATTCCAGCCGTTCGTGAAGATCTGGGTTTTATTCCTCTCGTGACGCCTACATCGCAAATTGTAGGGTCTCAGGCAGTTCTCAATGTACTTACGGGCGAGCGCTATAAGTCCATCACGCGAGAAACGGCTGGCGTGCTCAAGGGTGAATACGGTGTAACCCCCGCAGCGGTCAATACGGAGTTGCAAGCGCGAGTGCTTGAGGGAAAGGAAGTGATTACCTGTCGCCCTGCAGATTTACTGGAGCCGGAGATGGAGGCTTTACAGGCTGAGCTTCGCTCCCTGGCCGCGGATAAAAACATTCGCCTTGCGCCGGGTGAAGGTGAGGTCGACGACGCGCTGACCTATGCGCTGTTCCCGCAGGTGGGTTTGCGCTTTCTCGATAAGCGCGGTGATGCGAGTGCGTTTGAGCCGGCACCGGGCAACGAGCCGCCAGTGGAGCCCGCCGCTGCACCAGCTCCCGCGCCCTCATCGGCATCGCCGAGCGACGCCGATGTATACACGGTATCTGTCAGTGGCCAGCGCTTTGTGGTGGAAGTGGCGGAGGGCGGTGATGTGAGTGGCGTGCAGGCCGCAGCACCGGTGAGTGCGCCTGTTGCAGTTCCCGGCCCCGCTGGTAATGCGGAGGCGGTGAGTGCACCCCTGGCGGGAAATATCGTGAGCGTAGCGGTTTCGCTTGGCGATGTCGTGGAGGCTGGCGATGTGGTCGTGATGCTGGAGGCCATGAAAATGGAAACCGAGGTTCGGGCGCCAAAAGGCGGAACAGTTACCCAAATTATCGTTTCTGCAGGTGATGCCGTTGCGGTGGGCGATGCTTTACTGGAGCTGGATACGCACTAATGGATCGCCTGGTCCAGCTATGGGGTGCTTCGGGTCTCGCCCAGATGAACATCGGCTCAGCGGTGATGCTGGGCATCGCGCTATTGCTTCTTTATCTCGCTATCCATCGACGCTTTGAGCCTCTGTTGCTGGTGCCCATCGGCTTTGGTGGCCTGCTGGCGAATATTCCTGGTGCGGGTCTCGCGTATTCCGCGCTGGATAAAGCGCTGCATGGCGCAAATGCCGAATTGCTGGCGGCCTTAGGGGCTCTTCTTTCCAGCGCGGCGGACCCTGCAAGCATTGCTGCAGCGCTGGAGGTCGCCCCCGAAGCCTTGCACTTCCAAGCCTTGCAGCTCGCCAGGGACACGGGTCTCAGTGACGGCATGCTCTATAGTTTTTACAGCGTTGCCATCGGTAGCGGTGTGGCGCCTCTGGTGATTTTTATGGGCGTTGGCGCCATGACAGATTTTGGGCCTCTGCTGGCAAACCCGCGCACGCTGTTACTCGGTGCGGCAGCGCAGTTTGGCATCTTTGCCACGGTGCTTGGCGCGGTGGGCCTGACCTCGCTGGGGATCACCGACTTCAGTCTCGCTCAGTCTGCGGCGATCGGTATTATCGGCGGGGCGGATGGTCCCACCGCGATTTACGTATCAAGTATTCTCGCGCCAGACCTCCTTGGTGCAATTGCTGTGGCGGCATATTCCTACATGGCTTTGGTGCCGTTGATCCAACCGCCGATTATGCGCGCGCTGACAACGAGCGCCGAACGACAGATCGTGATGGTGCAGCTTCGAGAGGTGAGCCGGCGGGAGAAGATTACCTTTCCGCTAATGCTTTTGATTCTCGTGGCGCTGCTTCTGCCCGACGCAGCTCCATTGCTGGGCATGTTGTGCTTCGGCAATTTGATGCGTGAGTGCGGTGTGGTGGAACGTCTCAGCGCAGCCGCGCAAAACGCACTGATCAATATCACCACCATATTTCTGGGTCTTGCGGTAGGGTCCAAGCTGGTGGCGGATAAGTTTTTGGACGTCAATACCCTGGGTATTCTGGCCCTGGGTATCGTGGCTTTTAGTGTGGGGACGGCGTCGGGAGTCCTGCTGGCCAAGTTAATGAATCGCCTGGGTGGCACTGCGATCAATCCGCTTATTGGCTCCGCAGGTGTATCAGCAGTACCCATGGCGGCCCGGGTCAGTAACAAAATGGGTCTCGAAGAAGATCCCCATAACTTCTTGCTCATGCACGCCATGGGGCCCAATGTGGCGGGCGTTATCGGTTCTGCAGTAGCGGCGGGTGTAATGATCACCCTTGTTGGCTAGGGCATATAAAGTCGATGGAGGCGCGGCGCGCTTTTGGGTAGAATATTAAAGCTAACCCATAGACGCTGAAGCAGCCCATGAACCCCAACTATCTGGATTTTGAACAGCCGATCGCAGAGCTCGAGGTCAAGATCGAAGAGCTGCGGCACGTGGGTTCCGGCGCAGATCTCAACCTGTCCAGTGAGCTCGATGAACTAACGGCAAAAAGTGTCAAACTCACTGAGAAGATTTTTTCCAATCTCAGTGCCTGGGATGTTGTGCGTGTGGCAAGACATCCCCTACGGCCCTATACCCTTGATTATCTGCCATTGATTTTCGAAGATTTCGACGAGTTGCACGGTGATCGTCACTTTGGCGATGACAAGGCTATCGTGGGCGGCGTTGCCCGTCTTAACGGTGAGTCAGTCATGGTGATCGGTCAGGAGAAGGGTCGATCTGTCAAAGATAAGGTGTATCGCAATTTTGGTATGCCCAAGCCCGAAGGCTATCGAAAAGCTCTGCGGCTCATGGAGACCGCGGAGCGATTCAGCTTGCCCGTCGTAACGCTCATTGATACTCCGGGGGCGTACCCGGGCATTGATTCCGAGGAGCGGGGTATTTCCGAATCCATCGCGACCAACCTCGCGGTCATGTCCCGTCTCAAGACACCGATTATTTCGGTGGTGATTGGCGAGGGTAGCTCCGGTGGTGCGCTGGGTATCGGTGTGGCTGATCATTTGGCCATGCTGCAGTACGCTACCTACTTTGTGATTTCTCCCGAAGGCTGCGCGAACATTATCTGGAAGTCCTCGGAGTTTGCTTCGGATGCAGCCGCAGCGATGGGTGTGACCTCCGAAAAGCTTAAAGAGCTGGGTATCGTGGACGCGAGTATCGATGAGCCTCTGGGTGGCGCTCATCGCGATGCCGCACTCATGGGTGAACGAATCCGTGAGCACGTGGGTGCCGAGCTGGATAAGCTCAAGTCTATGAGTACCGAAGATATGCTCGAAGCGCGCTACGCGAGACTCCTCGCCTACGGCAACTAGGGCTTCCTTTGGGGTGAACCAAGACCCCGTTCTGCAGGCAATCGACCAGCACGCCGCGACACTAGCGCCGGGAACACGCCTGTTCGTGGCTTATAGCGGGGGACTGGATTCCACGGTTCTCCTTCACGCGGCAGCCAAGATATTCGATGGGCGCGTGACTGCGCTACATGCCAATCACGGACTTCACGGCGATGCGGCGCTTTGGGGCGCGCACTGTGCTGATTTCTGCTCGACCCTGGGTGTTGCTTTTCAGACCACGGAGCTTGCCCTTGAGAATACAGGCGAGGGAATTGAAGCATCGGCCCGCACAGCTCGGTATCGCTGGTTTGAGGCCTGCATGGCGGATGGCGGTATTTTGCTAATGGCGCATCACCAGGATGATCAGGCAGAAACGCTATTGCTGCGCCTCCTTCGCGGCGCGGGTCCCGAAGGGCTGGCGGGTATGCCCTCCACGCGAAAGCTCGGTCATGGCGAGCTGTTGAGGCCGCTGCTGGCCCTCCCGCGCCGGGATCTGGAGGCCTACGTGCAGGCCCACGACTTATCGTGGGTAGACGACCCAAGCAATAGCGATACCCGCTTTGATCGAAATTATCTCAGACAGGAGTTGATGCCGGTTATTGCTCAGCGCTGGCCCGGCTATCGAGAGACATTCTCGCGCGCGGCGGGCCTTTTACGCGAACTGAACGAGCATATACCGGTGCCTGCCCTTGCGACGCTGCGTGGATCTATGGGTGATCCTGGTTTTGCCATTGCTGAGCTTCCTTCCGAGCCGGCGCTCGCCGCTCTGGCACTGCGCCGCTGGCTCAAGGGACGGTCCTTGTTGGCACCGCCATCTGCGCGCTTGCATGAGTTTTTGCGTCAGCTTCGAGAGGGAACGGGTGCTCAGTTACAGGGTGCTGACTGGACCCTCGAGCGTTATCGAGACGCCGTGTATCTCCATCCCGCGAACATCGAGGGCTTGTCCCAAGAGTTTCCGGTAAGTGCTGAAGCGCCTGTGTCCTGGTCGGGTATGGGCTTGCTGGCCGTGGAAGGTCCGGGGGAGGCTGAGCCTCTGGATTTAATTCTCAGAACCCGCAAAGGGGGAGAGCGCCTGGCGCTGCCCAATGGTCAGCACAAAGACCTGAAGACCGTGTTTCAGGACCTCGCGGTGCCGCCGTGGTGGCGAGAGTATGTGCCCCTGTTGCTGCACCGGTCTGCGTCTGGGGAAGACCTCCTTGCGGTGGCAAATTTACAGCGGTCACCCCTGGCAATCTCTCTGGGGCTGAAGCTGGTCTGGAAAAGCCAAGAAATTACTCATAAATAACGCAGGCAGAGAGGGTTTCTGATTGAGCAGAAAGACGCTTTCTGTTAACTTGATCTCCCATCTTATCGCATGGTCGCGGGCCCGGATTGATGGCAATCTTGTTCGTCCGGGACTGTTTCACGACATAGGCAACAGGAAGGCGTGACATGACGCGATTAGTCTTTGTGACTGGTGGTGTAGTTTCTTCTCTCGGCAAAGGAATCGCGGCGGCTTCGCTCGCGGCGGTCCTCGAAGCTCGTGGTCTGAAGGTCACCCTTCTAAAACTCGACCCTTACATCAATATAGATCCTGGCACCATGAGTCCGTTCCAGCACGGTGAGGTGTATGTCACTGATGATGGAGCCGAAACTGATCTTGACCTGGGGCATTACGAGCGCTTCACCCGGGCGGTAATGAGCCGCAGGAACAACTTCACCACGGGCCGTGTATACAATCAGGTTCTCGCTAAAGAGCGTCGCGGGGATTATCTCGGTGGGACCGTTCAGGTCATTCCCCATATCACTGACGAAATTAAGCGGCGTGTGTTGGCCGGTGTCGGTGATGCCGATGTCGCCGTTGTGGAGATCGGTGGCACTGTGGGTGATATAGAAGGGCTACCGTTTCTGGAGGCGGCTCGTCAGCTAAAAGTCGAGATGGGGCCCTCCCGGGCTCTTCTTATGCACCTTACTCTCGTGCCCTATATCGCTACCGCAGGCGAGATTAAAACCAAGCCCACACAGCACTCCGTCAAAGAGCTTCGGTCTATTGGTTTGCAGCCAGACATTCTCCTCTGCCGCTCAACCGTGCCCATCGAAGAGAGCGCCTGCAGCAAGATAGCCTTGTTCACCAATGTGGAAGCAAGAGCCGTAATACCTCTGCTGGACGCCGATACTATTTATAGAATTCCCCGAGCCCTGCATGCCAACGGTCTCGATGATTTTGTCGTTGAGCGCTTTAACCTTGATTGTCCCGTGGCGGATCTGCGCGAATGGGATGAGGTGCTCCAACGGCAGGTCGCTGAGCGGCAGGCGACGGTGCGTGTGGCCATGGTCGGTAAGTACATGGAGTTGCCCGATGCCTACAAATCCCTGAACGAGGCTCTGTCTCATGCCGGGCTGCAAACCCTGACAGATGTGCAGGTGGATTACGTCGAAGCAGAAGATATTGAGCGTGATGGCACAGGCATTCTCGAAGGTGTGGACGCCATTCTGGTGCCTGGAGGCTTCGGTGACCGAGGCGTCGAGGGCAAAATTGAGGCTGTACGTTTTGCCCGCGAGAATGACATTCCGTTTTTGGGTATTTGCCTGGGTATGCACGTGGCCCTGGTAGAGTACGCGCGCAATGTTTGTGGACTTGCAGAGGCCCATTCTTCGGAGATGGCGCCCCAGACGCCGCACCCTATCGTTGCGTTGATTACTGAATGGCAAAATGCCGATGGAAGCACCGAGCAGCGTGACGAGAGTTCTGATATGGGTGGCACGATGCGTCTGGGTTCTCAGCCATGCCATCTTGAATCCGGTACGCGCATACGCGAAATCTACGGCTCAGATGTCATTTCTGAACGCCATCGTCATCGCTATGAGGTCAACAACAATTACGTGAGTACTCTTCGAGACTATGGCATGACCATCGCCGGCTGGTCTGCGGACAAGTCGCTGGTTGAGATGATTGAGTTGCCGGAGCATGCCTGGTTTGTGGCCTGTCAGTTTCACCCGGAGTTTACGTCTCGCCCAAGGGGTGGGCACCCTCTGTTTACAAGCTACGTGCAAGCGGCCTGCCAACATGCAGCGGGTAACCGCCGTGCCTGTGACACAGCGGTAGGCTGAGTCCGGACTTAGTGAGGTTATGCCCATGGCACATTCTGTAGAGCTGGACAATCTGCGCATTGCCAACGACGCTCCCTTTGTATTGCTAGGTGGTGTGAATGTCCTCGAAAGCCGAGAGTTTGCACTTGAGGTAGCGGGCGAATACGTAGCGGTTTGTGCCGATTTGGGTATTCCACTGGTGTTTAAAGCCTCGTACGACAAGGCAAATCGCTCTTCGATCCACTCATTTCGCGGCCCTGGCTTGGCTGCAGGTCTGGATATTCTGGCCGAAGTTAAGACACGATTTGCGGTGCCTTTGATCACCGATGTGCATGCCCCGGATGAGGCGGCTGCAGCGGCTGAGGTTTGTGACATTATTCAGTTGCCCGCGTTTCTAGCCCGGCAGACTGATCTGGTGCGAGCCATGGCCGAGACTGGCGCGGCGATTAATATCAAGAAGCCACAATTTTTATCGCCGGCACAGATGGGCAACGTGGTGGAGAAGTTTCGAGAGTGTGGAAACGATCGACTCATGATCTGCGAGCGCGGAAGTAACTACGGATACGACAATCTGGTTGTCGATATGCTCGGTTTTGGAGTAATGCGTAATGCCACCGGTAACGTGCCGCAAATATTTGATGTTACGCATGCACTGCAGTGCCGCGATCCCTTGGGCGCAGCATCAGGGGGCAGACGGTCGCAGGTGACAGAGCTTGCCCGGGCAGGAATGGCCGTAGGCTTAGCGGGTCTGTTTCTAGAGTCGCATCCCGATCCAGATCAAGCGCTCTGTGATGGCCCCAGCGCCTTGCCACTCGAAAAATTGCGACCTTTTCTCGCACAAATTCAGGCAGTGGACAGTCTTGTGAAAGGCTTGCCTGCACTTTCGATCGATTGATTGTTTAGTTGGTGCAGAGCTTCAGGGGTATTTTTAAAATGCCCGATTACTATTCAGGGAGAGTGAACAGTGAGCAGGATTACTGAGGTACAGGGTTTCGAGGTGCTGGATTCTCGAGGTAACCCCACGGTAATGGCAGAGGTGACCCTCGAGTCTGGCGCGAGCGCGGCTGCGTTTGCTCCCTCCGGTGCATCCACGGGATCTCGCGAAGCACTGGAGTTGCGTGACGCGGATCCCCAGCGTTATTTAGGTAAAGGCGTTACCAAGGCTGTTGCGAATATCAATGGCGCTCTGCGCAGCGCATTGCTGGGCATGGATGCTTCTGCACAGCGGGAACTCGATGCAGCGATGCTTGCTTTGGACGGCACTGAGAACAAGGAGTCCCTGGGCGCCAACGCTATGCTCGCGGTTTCCCTGGCCGCGGCGCGTGCCGCTGCCATTGCCAGCGACAAGCCACTGTATGCGCACATCGCTGCACTCTACGGCCGCGGATCTCTGAGCATGCCCGTCCCCATGATGAACATTATCAATGGTGGTGAGCACGCCGATAACAACGTGGACATACAAGAGTTTATGATCCAGCCCATTGCTGCGGGCAGCTTTGCGGAGGCCTTGCGCTGCGGCGCAGAAATCTTTCATCACCTGAAGAAGGTGCTGTCTGCCCGGGGCTTGAGCACTGCGGTAGGAGACGAGGGTGGTTTTGCTCCGGATCTGCCGTCCAATGAAGCAGCGTTGGAGGTGATTGGCGAAGCAGTTACCAATGCGGGTTACAAGCTCGGGGTTGATGTCACTTTGGCTCTGGACTGCGCAGCATCAGAATTTTACCGGGACGGGCGTTACTGGCTTGGCGGTGACGGTCGCGATTTCGATAGTGCGGGATTTACTGAGTATCTTGCCGGACTGGTCGATGCGCACCCCATTTTGTCTATTGAAGACGGCCTGGATGAGTCTGATTGGGATGGTTGGAAGTTGCTGACTGAGCGTCTTGGCGAACGCGTTCAATTAGTGGGTGATGATTTGTTTGTCACCAATACCAAAATTCTTGGCCAGGGCATCGAGCGCGGTGTCGGCAACTCGATTCTTATCAAGCTCAACCAGATCGGGACGCTGACAGAAACTCTGGACGCTATTGCGATGGCGGCAGATGCTGGCTACACGTCGGTAATCTCTCATCGTTCCGGCGAAACCGAAGATACGACCATTGCTGATCTCGCGGTGGCTACAGGGGCAGGACAGATCAAAACCGGCTCCCTTTGCCGCTCGGACCGCGTCGCAAAGTACAATCGGCTGCTGCGTATTGAAGCCGAACTTGGCTCCACAGCGCCCTATCGCGGGCGAGCTGAATTCGCGCGCTAGGTACACAATTGCGCTGGATACTGCTGATACTTTTTGTGCTGCTGGCAGGCCTGCAATATCGTCTCTGGTGGGGAGAGGGCGGTCGCCTCGAGTTGTTGCGACTTCGTCAGCAGGCTCAGGATTCACAGCGGGAGAATGCAATATTGCGCGAGCGCAACGAAGAGCTTGCACGTCAGGTGATGGATCTTAAAGCGGGCAATACAGTGTTGGAACAGCGCGCGCGAGAAGAGTTGGGTTTGACCAAAGACAATGAGGTTTACTACCAGTTTGTTGAACCTGACAAGCTTGTGCCGAAAACCGCTGAGCCTCGCCCGTGAGCGATATCTGGGCGGTGGTACCTGCCGCCGGCAGCGGTTCGCGTCTGGCGGAGAGCGTCGCTAAGCAATACCTGGAGATTGATGGGCGATCTTTGCTGGATTGGAGTGTTGCAGCCCTGTTGTCTTACTCCGATCTGCGCGGCTGTGTTGTTGCGCTACCTGAGACTGATTTGGAGATTGAGCGAGAAGGCTGCCTCAGAGATGGCCGGGTTACTGTTTGCGCGGGTGGTGCAAGCCGCGCCGAGTCCGTGGCTGCAGGTCTTAGAGCTCTCCCGGCCAGCGATGAGGACTGGGTGTTAGTGCACGATGCCGCGCGACCGTGTTTGTCACAGTCAGAATTGCAATCGCTGATAGAAGAGGTCACGACGAGCGGTGTCGGTGGACTCCTGGCAGTACCTGTCACGGATACGCTCAAGCGCGCTGATGAGGAATCCCGTGTGAAAACAACCCTTGATCGGGACGCAATCTGGCGTGCTCAAACGCCGCAGATGTTTCGCGTGGGAGAGCTGCGTGGCGCCTTAGCGGCTGCCGAAGATAAAGGCGTTGCAGTAACAGATGAAGCATCAGCCATGGAGGCTGAGGGTTTTGAGGTCCAACTTGTTCGAGGTTCCATTGGCAATCTCAAGGTAACCTATGCTTCGGATATGCAACTGGCAGCTTTTTGGTTGCAGCAGCTTCATGGACAGGACGCAGACACCTTAGGGAGAGAGAATTGATGCGGATCGGGCACGGCTTCGATGTGCATGCTTTTGCCGAGCCTGGGCAGGGCTCTGAGGTAATCGTGCTTGGTGGTGTTGAGATTCCCAATGATCGTGCTCTGCTCGCTCACTCGGATGGTGATGTGGTGCTGCATGCGCTTTGCGATGCGCTGCTGGGTGCGATAGCGGCAGGAGATATTGGCAAACACTTTCCGGATACGGATCCAGCGAACGCAGGTATCGACAGCAGAGAGCTGTTGCGGCGCTGTGTGGGCTTGGTGCTGGAGCGCGGCTATGTCCTGGCAAATGCTGATATGACGATCATCGCTCAAGCTCCGCGGATGGCGGGGCATATCGACGCCATGCGTGACAACATCGCCAGTGATCTGGATGCCGAGCGGGATCAGGTGTCAGTAAAGGCCACCACGACAGAGCACTTGGGTTACCTGGGGCGTGGCGAAGGCATTGCAGTGCATGCGGTCGTGTTGTTGACGCACAGATGAATAGATCTGCAGACATTTCAGGCATCGGGATGACTTCCCAACGGACGCGGGAACGCCTGGTGCAGCGTCTTCTGGAGCAGGGGATTACCAATATTGCTGTGCTTGATGCCATGCGCAATGTGCCCAGGCATTTGTTTCTTGACGAAGCGATGGCCCATCGTGCCTATGAAGATACGGCCTTGCCCATTGGCTTCCAGCAAACCTTATCCCAGCCTTACATCGTCGCGCGTATGACTGAGCTGCTGATAGCGGGTCGCGATGCCCAGAAAATTCTGGAGATTGGCAGCGGTTCGGGCTACCAGACAGCAGTATTGGCGGGACTCGTTGGGGAGGTTTACGCCCTGGAGCGTATCAAGCCCTTGCTCTTATCAGCCAGAAAACGCATGCGCCAACTCAAGCTACGGAATGTCCAGATGCGCCACGGTGATGGCTTTGATGGCTGGGAGTCCCAGGCTCCTTTTGACGGCATTCTGGCTGCAGCCGCGCCGGATGAGGTGCCGGAGTCGCTGCTCATGCAGTTGGCTCCTGGCGGTCGTCTTGTAATGCCCGTGGGCGGTCGTGAGCAGACCCTGGTTGTGGTGGAGCGCACCGAGTCGGGTTTCGAGCGCTACAACATTGAGCCGGTGAATTTTGTACCGCTACTGCCGGGTCTCGGAAATGGATGAGAAAACTGCTTTAGATAGCTCCGAGCCGTCGCTGTTTCCCGGTGTGCTGCTTCGAGGTGTGCTCATGGGTGCGGCCGATATAGTGCCGGGGGTGTCCGGTGGTACTATGGCGTTTATCACCGGTATTTATAGTCGCCTCATAAATGCTATTACGGCGTTTGATTTGAATCTGCTTCGTTGTCTGTCTGAGCGCCGTTGGACTGAGGCACTGGAGCGTACCGACGCCGCATTTTTGGCGACCCTGTTGCTGGGAATAGCAATCAGCATATTTTCCCTGGCTAGCCTCATTTCGACGCTCCTCGAGACACAGCCGCTGCTTTTGTGGTCTTTTTTCTTTGGCTTGATTTTGGCATCGGCGTTTATGCTTCTTCGGCATGTTAAGCAATGGTCTATTGCAGCCATCGCGGGCCTGGTGCTCGGTGCCGGATTTGCTGCGGGTATTGGCGTCTCACCAAGCTTTGCTTTACCCGTAGCGTCCTGGAGTTTTTTTGTCGCTGGTTTTTTTGCGATTTGCGCCATGATTCTGCCTGGAATCTCCGGGAGCTTTATTCTCGTACTGCTGGGCATGTATCCCGTTGTGCTCGCTGCTATCGAGTCTCTGGAGTTCGTATCCCTGAGTCTTTTCGCCATTGGTGCGGGATCGGGTCTGTTAGTGTTTTCACGCTTGCTTCGCTACCTGTTGCGAGAGCAGCACAACCCAACTATCGCGACGCTCACAGGTTTTTTGTGTGGCTCGCTGCTAGTGGTTTGGCCGTGGAAGGGATTGCCGACTGATGGCGGGACGGCGTTACCTGTTACGCCGCAGCACTACGCCAGCCTGTTCGGTGACAGTCAGATGCTCTTATGCCTTGGCTTAATGCTCTTGGGTTTTCTGGCAGTTTGGTTGCTGGAGAATCGCTGGGGTGGGTTGGAACGCTAGCTCATGATACGGCTCGCAGCACCGTTCTGGCTCCTTGTTATCGGTGCTCTAATGGTGGCTTGCGCTGACAAACCACCGGCACCGATTGAAGACCGCAGTCGAGGTGGGACCTCAAGAGTAGAACAACGCTACACGGTGTTGCCCGGTGACACCTTGTTCTCCATCGCATTCCGCCATGGTCTTGAATTTCGACGTCTGGCGGCGGCCAATAGCATCACCGCGCCTTACACGATTTTTCCCGGGCAGAAGTTACGTCTCGCCGAAGCCGAGCCTCCGATCGTGGCGACGCCGGTGTCAAAAGCGGCGCCTACTGTTGCAGTTAAAGCGCCTAGTAAGTCGCCGACACAGCCAGCGGCGGCCTCTCCATCGAGTAGCCCGGCTAAAAGTTCGGCGAGTGTAAGCGCCGCGGGAACTACGACTGTTACCAAACCGGCGAAGTCTGTGCCTGCGACGACTAATGTGAAGGTGGGTGCCTGGCGCTGGCCGGCAAAGGGCAAAGTCACGCGCCGATTTGAAACCAATCTTCACAAGGGTCTGGACATCGATGGTAAGCGCGGAGATCCAGTGATTGCCACTGCGGGCGGTCAAATAGTCTACGGAGGGAGTGGTATTGCTGGCTACGGATTGATGCTAATTGTGCGCCACAACGATGAGTACCTAAGTGCCTATGGCCACAACGATGCCTTGCTCGTTGAGGAGGGCGACGTTGTGCGCGGCGGGCAAAAAATTGCAGAGCGAGGTAGTTCTGGTACGGACTCCGTGAAACTCCACTTTGAGATTCGCCGTCGTGGGCGTCCTGTGGACCCGCTAAAGCTCTTGCCGCGACGATAGGAGAGCGCTTGTTTTGTAATGTGCCGCTGAGCTAAGCTGTTGGGCCCGGTGTGTTGTACGTCGAACATTGTTCGACGATATGCCTTGTCATAAAACAGGACACTTACCCATGGGTAGAACCAAGGGCCGTACCGGAAGCGATATTAAGAATGATCGCGTACGGAGAGAGCAATCACACCAGTCTGAGGTTCCTGGACTGGCAGGGGACGCTTTGGCCGCACTGGAGGAGTTGGAGCAAGGTGCGGCAACGTCCGAGGCGAATCAATCTCAGAATTCCAAGGCGCTGCCGACGGATCTGGACGAGGGTGACGACCGCCAGATTACCCTTGATCCTACCCAGCTGTATCTTAACGAAATTGGCTTTGTCCCCTTACTCACAGCGGACGAAGAGAAGCACTTTGCACGACTGACCCAGAAGGGCGACGAAGCGGCGCGTAAGCGCATGATCGAAAGCAATCTTCGCCTTGTGGTAAAAATTTCCCGGCGTTACCTCCATCGAGGAATGAGTCTTCTGGATCTTATCGAAGAGGGCAATCTGGGTCTCATGCGGGCGGTAGAGAAATTTGATCCCGAGCGCGGCTTTCGGTTCTCAACCTATGCAACATGGTGGATCCGTCAGACTATCGAGCGAGGGATCATGAATCAGGCGCGTACCATCCGCCTGCCTATTCATGTAGTAAAAGACTTGAATGGTTGTCTCCGCGCAGCGCGGGAACTTACCCAGCAGCTGGATCATGAGCCGACCACCCAGGAAATTGCCACCCGGACGCAAAAGTCGGCAAAGGAAGTTTCCCGTTTGATGGGGCTGAATGAGCGCGTGAGCTCCATGGACACTCCCCTGGGACCAGAGTCTGACGCAACCGTCGTAGAGACTATTGCCGATGACCACGGATGTGACCCTTGGGAACAATTGCAAAATGAAGATGTGCACGACAGCGTGGCTGACTGGCTCAATGAGCTTACGGAAAAACAGCGGGAAGTGGTGATGCGTCGCTTTGGGCTACTGGGTCACGAGAGTAGCACCCTGGAAGAGGTGGGGCAGGAGATAGGACTCACGCGAGAGCGAGTGAGGCAGATTCAGGTTGAGGCACTAAAACGCCTTCGACGAATACTCGAGCGCCAGGGACTGTCCGCTGACGCGCTATTGCAGCAGTAGTTAAAACAGCAGTTACTTAGCGCTCTAGCAGCGCCAATTTACCGGGCTTGCCAGCCCATTCTTCGGCATCTGCCGGCGCGGGCTTCATCTCGGTGATGCAGGGCCAGACTTCTGCCAGTTCTGCATTGAGTTCAAGAAACACCTGCTGGTCGGCGGGTAGCTCATCTTCCGAGAAGATTGCATCTACGGGACACTCGGGCTCGCAGAGGGCGCAATCGATGCATTCGTCAGGATGAATAACCAAAAAGTTAGGGCCCTCATAAAAGCAGTCCACCGGGCACACTTCCACACAGTCTGTGTGCTTACACTTGATGCAGTCTTCACCAACAATGAAGGTCATTCTCGAAATTCCTTAACTTCAGATCAGGTCTCTGCCCCAGCAATGCGAGTATGCCAAAGCGCTGAGACCAAAGTGTAGCGATTCGCTTCCTCGATGAGAAGCACTCGTGAGCGTGAATTCAGTCCGACAGCTCACGCAGATTATAAAGGAGTTCTAAGGCTTCTCGCGGCGTTAAGGTATCTGGGTCACTATCTCTTAACAGACGCAGGGCGGGGTGATTTGGATTCTCGGCAAAGAGGTCTCCCTGAGGAACGGCAGGAGCTAGTGCCGGGGGGAGCCCCTGGGGCAAAGCTGGCGAGGATCCATCCTGAGGATTCTGGCTCTCCAGCTCGGCTAGTTTGCCCGCTGCCGCGTGCAGCACGCTCGCGGGGACGCCGGCGAGTTTGGCTACCTGTAAGCCGAAGCTACGGTTTGCCGGTCCCTCCTGGATTCGATGCATGAACACCACATGTTCCCGATGCTCCACAGCATCAAGGTGTACATTCGAAACGGTAGGAAGCTGCTCCGCTAGCGCCGTCAACTCAAAGTAGTGTGTCGCGAAAAGCGTAAAGGCGCGGGTCTTTTCGGCGAGATGAAGCGCAGCTGCCCAAGCCAGGGACAGGCCATCAAAGGTGCTGGTCCCTCGGCCGACCTCATCCATCAGCACGAGACTGCGCTCACTGGCGTTGTGCAGGATGTTAGCAGTCTCGGTCATCTCTACCATGAAGGTTGAGCGACCACTGGCCAGATCATCCGCGGCGCCAATGCGGGTAAAGATGCGATCGACGGTAGACAGCGTGACGGCTTTGGCGGGTACAAAAGAGCCCACATGCGCCAGCAAGGTAATGATCGCGTTTTGGCGCATATAGGTGGATTTACCGCCCATGTTTGGGCCGGTAATCAAGAGCATCCGACGTTTCTCATCCAGCAGGGTGTCATTGGCGATGAAGGGGTCTTCGAGAACTTGCTCAACGACGAGGTGGCGGCCCTGATCAATATCCAGCCGCGGTGACTCACTGAACCGGGGGCGACACAAATCGAGGCTGTGGCTGCGCTCCGCCAGGGTGGCGTAGACATCAAGTTCCGCCATCGCCGAGGCAGCACTGCGCAACGCTTCCAAACAGTCTTGCAAAGCAGCGAGCAGATCTGCGTAGAGCTGTTTTTCCCGGGAAAGGGCTCTACTCTTGCTGGATAGCGCCTTATCCTCAAACTCCTTGAGCTCCGGTGTGATAAAACGCTCGACATTTTTTAGGGTCTGGCGGCGCTGATATTCGACCGGAACATCATCAGACTGGCTGCGACTAAGTTCGATGTAGTAGCCATGCACCCTGTTGTAGCCGACCTTGAGTGACGCGAGCCCTGTGCGCTCCCGTTCGCGGGTTTCTATGGCCACCAGGAAGCCCGCGGCGTTCTCACTGATAGAGCGCAGTTCATCCAGTTCCGGATCAAAACCTGTTGCGATGACACCGCCATCGCGCAGCACCACCGGCGGATTTTCGATGAGAGCTCGCTCAAGCAGATCAACAATGACCGGAAACTCTCCCAGGGCAACGCTTGTCTCCCTCAATACCTCGGCGTCTTCCCCGGGCGTAGCATCGCGTAATGCCGGCACGCTCTGCAGAGCAAACAGTAGTCGGGTGAGGTCCCGGGGACGGGCGCTGCCCAAAGCCACGCGCGTGATAATCCTTTCCACATCGCCTATGGGGCGTAAAACGTCCCGGAGTGTTTCAAAGCGGTAGTTTTCTCTGAGCGCGTCCAAAGCATCCTGGCGCTGCTGCAGTGTTGCAACGCTTGTCAGGGGGCGATG
This sequence comes from Congregibacter sp., assembly GCF_965662665.1. Taxonomy (NCBI): domain Bacteria; kingdom Pseudomonadati; phylum Pseudomonadota; class Gammaproteobacteria; order Cellvibrionales; family Halieaceae; genus Congregibacter; species Congregibacter sp. Next base: position 43,287 of record NZ_CBFIIF010000017.1, read on the forward strand.
GAGCCAGCGCCGCAGACAGCGACTTCCCATGGCAGTCTTGCAACGGTCCATCACCGACATCAGCGTATGCGTGTCTCCGCCTGCCAGGTTGCGATCGATTTCCAGATTACGGCGAGTTGCCGCATCCAGCACCACGCTGTCTTCCCTTGTCTCCGGTGCGATCGCGGTGATATGCGGTAGCTGGCTACGCTGTGTATCGCGGACATAGCTGATGAGGCAGCCTGCGGCGGCGACGCCCAGCGGCATGTTTTCGCAGCCGAAGCCTCTGAGATCGTGGGTTTGAAACTGCTCCTTGAGATTGCGCTCCGCCGTCTCCAGGTCAAACTCCCAACCGGGTTGAGACCGGGCGCCCGGCCGTTCGGTGACCACTGGCTGCTGCAGTTCTTCGTGGTAGAGCAATTCGGCGGGGTCCAGACGTTCGATCTCACCTAACAAAGCCTCTTCGCCTTGCAGCTCCATTAAGCGAAACCGTCCACTTCCTAAATCAAGATAGGCAAGGCCGTAGCCTGTTTGCTGGGCAATCAGGGCTACCAGAAGTTGTTCGCGCTTCTCTTCCAGGAGTGCCTCATCGCTGAGCGTGCCGGGAGTGACGACGCGAACGACCTTGCGCTCCACAGGCCCTTTGCTGGTCGCGGGATCGCCGATCTGCTCAGCGATGGCTACAGAGATACCCGCTTTCACCAAGCGCGCGAGATAGGCCTCCGCCGCGTGGTAGGGCACACCGGCCATGGGGATATCTTCGCCGGCAGATTTTCCTCGCGCCGTGAGGGTGATATCCAGAAGCTCTGCAGCGCGCTGGGCGTCTTCATAGAACAACTCATAGAAGTCGCCCATACGATAAAACAGCAGCTCGTTGGGATGATCTCGTTTGATGCGCAGAAACTGCTGCATCATGGGGGTGTGTTGGCTTTGGTCGCTGGACAAGATGGTTTCTGGGGGTCGTTTGAGTGCAGGGCGCAGTGTAAGCCATGGAGTGGGGCAGCGGCCAGAGATCTGACGTCCTATGAATTTGCGCCCCGCTCGTGGACGAGAAAACGCTGTTGTCTAGTCTGTTCGCTGCACCTTGTGAGGTCTAGAATGGTCGGGAAGTTGCCAGGAGTTACTACTGGAAGATGGGTATAGAAATCCAGAAGACCGTGTTCGACGCCGAGGATCGGCGGGAATTCTCCGAGCGTCTGGAGTCCCAGCTCGAGCAACTTTCAGCCTTGCTGGAAACACCCAAGTTTGGGCCGCCCGTCGAGAGTATCGGGGCTGAGCTTGAGCTGTATATCGTGGATGCGGACGGTAAGCCTGCGTATCACAATGACGCGTTGTGCAGTGCCGCCGAGGACCCCCAGCTGACGGTTGAGCTCAATAAGTACAACCTTGAATACAATTTGAGCCCCCAGTTACTGGGAGATGAGGGCCTGCTTGCGACGGAACGAGAAGTTATCGCCAAGCTAACGCATCTTTCGGCCTTGGCTGAAAAAAAGAATGCTTTTATCGTCCCTATTGGGATTCTCCCCACGTTACGGGACACCGACCTGGGCGATCATTGCGTCACGGATCGGCAGCGCTATCGTGCTCTAGTGGCACAACTGATTGCCTGGCGGGGCAGCGATTTCCACATCAATATCAACGGTGAAGAGCCGTTGCAAATGACCATGGCTAATATCACTCTGGAGGGCGCTAATACGTCGTTCCAGGTGCATCAGCGTGTGACTCCCGAGCACTACGCTGCAAGCTTTAATGCCATCCAGCTTGCGACACCCCTGGCGATTGCCATTAGCGCGAATAGCCCAGGCTTGTTTGGACATCAGTTGTGGGACGAGACCCGAGTTCCCCTGTTCAAGCAGTCCATTGATACCCGGGCTATGGATCGTTATCGCTGGAGCGAGCCTCCCCGGGTGTGCTTTGGGCATGGCTGGCTGCGTAAGGGTGCCTTCGAATTGTTTGAGCAGACGGTGCGGCTCTATCCCCCTTTACTTCCCGCCTGCGATACCCGGGCCACTCAGGGTCCCGGCAGCACCCCCTCTCTAGCGGAGCTTCGTTTGCACCAGAGCACGGTGTGGCTGTGGAACCGCGCGGTCTATGATGACGCGGATCAGGGGCACCTACGTATCGAAATGCGCTCTTTGCCGGCCGGCCCGACAGCTGTCGATATGGTGGCAGGGGCAGCATTTATGATGGGGTTGGCGCGCGGTCTCCGGGACGACATAGACGGCTTAATGTCTGCACTGCCTTTTTATCTGGCGGAGTACAATTTTTATCGAGCTGCCCAGCATGGCTTGGATGCCCGACTGGTGTGGCCTAGCGGGCGACAGCATCGTCTCCAGGATGCCTCGGTGGTCGATATTATTGCAGACACGCTTCCCGTGGCCGACGAGGGTCTGCGTAAGCTTGGCGTTGCTCAAGCCGAACGAGATCGCTACCTGGGTGTGATTGATGCGCGCTTGAGCGTCAGACGCAGCGGCGCCCGATGGCAGCGTGAGGCCACGCGGGCGCTTATGGCTCGCGGACGCAGTAAACCCAGTGCGCTCAAGGAAATGCTGTCGTTTTATCGTGAGCTCAGTGCACAGAATATCCCGGTCGCCGAGTGGCCTGTGCCTTAATGCGTCGCATAGTCAGGACAGCGGGATGAGACGTTTTCGTTTCCTTAAAAACCCTGATGCCAGTCTTGCGGGCACGAGCCCCGATGCCCTGTTGGAGAATCTTGGCGGTCCCGTTTGTATTTTATTTACCGGCGAAGACAGTACGCGGACCCGAGCGCTGGTGACGCTGCTCCACGGCAACGAACCCTCGGGTCTGTACGCACTCCATCGCTGGCTGCATGGCGGGCAGCAGCCTGCAGTTAACCTGCTGTTTATTGTGGCTTCGGTGCATGCAGCATTGGAAACTCCGCGCTTTAGTCATCGCATGTTGCCTCGGGCCCGGGATTTGAATCGTTGCTTCAGTCCGCCTTTTGACGACGAGCAGGGGCGTCTTGCGCAAGAGATTCTCGAGCTACTGCGTTTGCATCGACCTGAGGCTGTGGTGGACATGCATAACACCTCAGGCTCCGGTCCGTCCTTTGGTGTCTGCACGCATCTTGATCGACAACACGATGCCCTCGTATCGCTGTTTACCCGGCGCTTGGTGGTCTCCCACTTGAGCCTCGGGGCGCTCATGGATATCAGCGATGCAAGCTGTCCCACGGTCACCATAGAGGTAGGCGGGCGTTTGGATGATGATGCACATGAGCTGGCATATGAGGGGCTGCAGCGTTATGCCATGGCCGAGCGAGTGCTTGCCAATGATACTGAGACCGAATGGGGTATCGAGATCCTCCGCGACCCTATACGCCTTGAGCTGCGGGAGGGGGTGACCCTCGCCTATGCCGAGACGCCGCGGCCGGGACATGACATTACCTTGCGCAGTGACATCGAGCATCACAACTTTGGTGAGGTGAATGCGGATACGCCTTTGGGCTGGATTAAAGATGACCCCCAGGCTTTGTTTCGGGCAACCGACGCATTTGGACGCTGCGCCGTAAAGACGCTGGTACGCAGCGAAGCCGGCGCTTTGTTTCCCTCTCGGGGTCTCAAGCTGTTCATGATCACAACCAACGCCTCTATTGCCGAGAGCGATTGTCTGTTCTATGCGGTAGCTACTGACCCCGACCCCTGCTGATTGCCATTGTCACCCGTCGTAATTAGCGACAGGTCGTGAAACTGGCAGTATTTTTAATGACTTTTCGCCGCATATGATGGTTGCATTCTTTGGCGCAACCACTGATTATATGTACAGTAGTATTCCGGCAGGTAAATACCGCCGGTTTGGGCGCCAAACATGCCAAAGAATGGCAAAGGACGGCAAAGAATGGCAAAGAATGGCAAAGGATGGCAAAGCATCGGTAAGAACCGCCAATGAATGGCCTGCAACAAATGACCAGTAACAAATGACCAGTAACAAATGACTCGAAAAAATCGACCAGTAGCAAAATCAGGAGAGCAGCACATGAACGCAAATAAGGAAAAGGCACTCGAAGCGGCCCTCGGCCAGATCGATCGTCAATTCGGTAAAGGCACTGTCATGCGCATGGGAGACAGCGATCGCGTCGCTATCCCGTCGATATCTACCGGTTCTTTGGGCCTGGACGTCGCCTTAGGCATAGGTGGCCTTCCCAAGGGTCGTATCTGCGAGATCTTTGGTCCTGAATCATCGGGTAAAACCACATTGACCCTGCAGGTTATCGCGGAAGCACAAAAGGCGGGCGGAACAGCCGCTTTTATTGATGCGGAGCATGCGCTGGACCCGATTTACGCCGAAAAGCTGGGCGTACAGATTGATGACTTGATTGTTTCCCAGCCCGATACCGGAGAGCAGGCATTGGAAGTTACTGAGATGCTCGTTCGTTCCGGTGCTGTTGATGTGCTGGTAGTCGATTCCGTCGCTGCTCTGACGCCGCGGGCCGAAATCGAGGGCGATATGGGCGACTCTCACGTAGGCCTGCAGGCAAGACTGCTTAGCCAGGCGATGCGTAAGCTCACAGCGACCATCAAGCAAACTAATTGTCTGGTGATATTTATCAACCAGATCCGCATGAAGATTGGCGTTATGTTCGGTTCCCCCGAAACCACCACGGGCGGTAATGCGCTGAAGTTCTACTCATCCGTGCGACTCGATATTCGCCGTATTGGCGCGGTCAAGGAAGGCGATGAGGTGGTGGGTAACGAGACCCGCGTCAAAGTCGTGAAGAACAAGGTGGCGCCACCGTTCAAGCAGGCGGAATTCCAGATTATGTATGGCCGAGGTATTTATCGTACGGCAGAAGTGATCGACTGGGGCGTGAAGCTCAACCTTATCGATAAGTCCGGTGCCTGGTATGCCTACAAGGGCGACAAAATCGGTCAGGGTAAAGCCAATGCGGCGAAATTCCTTGAGGATAATCCGGCGCTAGGCAGCGAAATCGAGGGTTTGATTCGCTCGCAGTTACTGGATCTGGACGCTAAGGAAGAAACAGTCGATGCCGTTCTAGAAGGTGAAGAGGCCGCTGAAGACAATTCTTAATTGATAGACGACGCCGCTGGCGTCGTTCGCGCTCTCCGGGTGCTGGAGTACCACTTCCCCTACCACAGCTCCAGCACCCTTTTTTTGCAACAGACTAGTCAGTAGTCTATCCATCCATGAAACGCGCCGCTCAAGCTCCTCAAAGCCCTCGTAACGCCGCAATGAATTTGCTCGCGCGCAGAGAGCATTCCCTCGCTGAACTGCGGACTAAGCTCGGACGTCGTTTTGACAGAGACGAGTTGGATGTAGCACTTCACAAGCTCGCTGATGAAAACCTTCAAAGCGATGGGCGCTTTGCTCAGGCGTTTACACGAGAGCGAATGCTCCGTGGCATAGGCCCTCTGCGAATCGATTCAGAACTGCGCCAGCGCGGTGTTGATCGAAAACTGATTGAGGAGGCCATAGCGGTGACGCCGAGCGAAGAGGGCATCACCTGGCGTGAGCTCGCCAAAGACGTGCTGCAGCGAAAGTTTGGCAATGAGCGGCCCGAAGATCTTGCAGAAAAGGCGCGACGACTGCGTTTTCTTGGCTACCGGGGCTTTGGTGAAGAGGCCGCAGATCTGGTTCCTGATGTCTTCTAGTGCTAGCTGGAAGAGTACTAGCTGGAAGAGCCCGGTTCTGATGACATGATTCGGATGGGTAGGGGCTCGGCAGCATCGAGGTGCACATCGCGCTGGGGGAACGAAATACTTATACCCGCCGCATTAAACTCACGATAGATAATCTGTCTAAGCTCGGTAGATACCCTTGGGTAGTCGCGAATTGCGTAGCAACGCAGCCATAGCACTAGTGCGTTGTCGCCAAAATCTTCAAAACTGACATAGGGTTCGGGATCGTCAATGATCTCGGGGTGAGCATAGGCAACATCTTTTAAGGTCTGCATGGCCGCATCAACATCCGAACCGTAGGCGACGCCGATGGGGATCACCAGGCGGAGCTTGGAGTTACTTAAGGACCAGTTCGTTACCACGCTGGTGATCAGTTCCTTATTTGGGATCATCAGCTCTTTGCCCTCGAAGGTTTCGATCACCGTTGCCCGCGCGTTGATGCGGGTGACCGTGCCGTCGGCACCCCCTGCATTAATGATATCGCCCACGCGGATGGGCCTTTCAAACAGTACGATAAGTCCCGAGATAAAGTTGGCGACGATTTCCTGAAGGCCAAAGCCAATACCAACACCTAAGGCTGCCACAAGCCATTGAACCTTTTCCCACTGGAAGCCGAGCATGACCAATGCGGTAGAAAAGCCCGCGCCCAGAATCAAATATTGCATGAGCATACCCGCGGCGTAGCGACTCCCGGGTGTCACGCTGGTCCACTCAGTCAGTACAACGTTCACCAGTGGAGGAAGATGGCGAGTGATGAGAGTGGTCACCGCCATGATCAGCAAGGCCAGCAGCAGCACTGACAGGGTGATTGCTCGTAGTTCGCCGTCCGGAAGGCCGGCATCTGTGGTGGTCCACAAGGTTATCGAATCGAATATCGATAACGCCGGTAAGGCAGGAGCCCATATCCACCACAGCAGGCCTCCCAGGGTTAAAAAGCGCGCAAGGCCGAGTAATCTTGAGTAGGCATCTGACAACGACGCTACTGCGTCCATGTCGCTGCCTGAGTTTAAGTCTTCACCATCGTCATCCGAATCCTGCTCTTCCCGAGCTCGGAGATCTTCCCGCGCTCGTCGTTCCAGTCCTGTTCGAAAAATGATGAGAAGTCTTTGTAAGACATTGCTGACAAACAGTGTGCCTATCACCGCAGCGACTGAGCCCGAGAGGGCTCGAAGATACAAATGCGCGGCGAAGAGCTGGCCGCTCAGATGCATAAAAACGATAGACGCAGAAATCAGAGCGCCCACCTGCAGGGAATGTCTGAGTATTCGATCACTGTCACATTGTTCCGAACGGAGCATGCGAACGAGCACAATAAGAAGAAAGACCGCCGTGGCCAGACTTCCGATCGCCGCCAAAGCTCCACCGCTGTCCGTGGGGGAAGAAGCTCTACCCAGAACAGTGACGCTTATGGAGCAGGTGATGGCTACGATAAACCAGGGCAGATCCCGTGCGGCCGCATCGGCACGAGGGCTATTCCACTTAAGCAGTCGGCGACCCACACCCAATCGGTCAGACATGCGCCGAAGGCTGCCCAGTACAAACAAAATGAGAGCTGCTGCCCCCAGCGCTTGCCCGACACCCATAATGACCGGCTCTCCCTGGGCCGCCAGATAAAATCCGCGGCCGGCGAGCAATAGAGCACTGGGCAGAGCGAGCGCCGCGAGAAATGTCAGCGTCAGAGTTTTGAAGATCAAGGCAGCGCTTTCGTCTCTGGGACGAATCGGTTTGCCAAGGGTATCTTCCAGCGCCGCAGTGATGCGTCGGTGCTGAAACACGCCAAAGCTGATGATCAAAAGGAGCAGAAAAATCGGATCAGTAACGACACGCAACCATTGCTCTTTCAGGCGGAGGAGTGCGCGGGTGCTTCCCAGAGTTTTAAGTTGTTGGAGCACGCGCTGAGGATCAACATAGGCATAGTTTCGAACCCAGAGAAGATTTGCGGTCAGCAGGTTTTCGTAGTCACCCACAATAGACGCCAGCTCTTCTGTTGCCTGGTTGCCATCAACGAGTAAGCTCAGGAGGGTGTTGCCTGCCTGCATGTTTTCCTGAAGCAGCTCTCTTCGCTGGATGAATAGCCTTTCTACGTTTCGGGTCTCGGCGGCGGTCCAGCTAGACATATCACCAACGGTTTGCGAAAGAAATCCACTGCGATCGCCCATTTCGCGTAAAGCCTGCTCGGTATCGATAGCCTGTATGGACACGGACGCGATTTCTTCGTTGCGATCTGTGTTCACGCTCACAATAGAGCGTGGATCGGGGAGGCTAGCCAGCCTCGTCAACATAACCTCGCCGAGTTGGGACTCGAGTCCTGCGACGTTTAATCTACGCTCCGTGAGGTCCGCATCTTGTTGAATCTCGTCAATGGCTCTTCGAGTGCCGGCAGTGCTCAGTCTGGCTTGTTCAATTTGCGTTGACAGGGATTCGAAGCTGTCTACCAGCGAGAGGTTCTTCCGGGCCATCCCCTGTAGTTCAGGGCGTGACTCGGAGAGCTGCGACAGGAAGCGTCGGGCCTCGGTAGCGCGCTGCGCCGCAGCGCCCTGACGCCGCTGTGTTGCGGCCTCCTGCATTTCGATCAAGAGCGTGTCGGCCTCGGCAATAGCTGCGTCGAGCCAGGCAATACGCGCGGTGCGTATGCTGTTGAGCGCTGGCCCACTGCGTAAGCGAAGCTCCAGCAGGCTTAGCTCGGCGTCCAACAGTTGTCTGTGGATGGCCGCGGCAAGCGTATTGATACGATCCTCGACATCTGATGGCTCTGCGATGTTGCTGACTTGTGGTGGCTCATCAGCGCGCCGCCGGCTGATCTCTGCGATTCGATCCCGTGCAGCTGTTTCGTTCCTGGCGAGGTTTGAGAGGGTATCCAAAGCTTCGGTGCGCTCTTCAGACCAGGCATCACGCTGACTTTGAACAAGACTAATTTCGGTTTCTATGTTTGCCAGGTTTGGGCTTTGACCAAGGCGTCGCTGCATTGTGGCCGGGGCGTTTTGAATATCCCGCACCCGGTTTTTGTAATCTTCGGTGAGCGCGTCACTGCTCTGAAGCTTGTCCTCTATGGCGCTGCGCGAAGTCCTATATTGTTCCAGCTGGGCGCGGTCCTGAGCTGCCGTCTGCAGTTTGCCAGTGAGTGCGGCGCGACGTTCCTCGGTGAGACTGAGGTCATTGCCCAGTTGGCTTTGAAGCTCCTTCAGAGTATCGGTGGACTGGAAGTCTTGAGCATAGCCAAAACTGCCGCTTAGGCTCGCAATCAGCGCGCTGATCAGAAGGAACCACGGAACCCCTCGACGCATTGATTTTCGAGGGCCGGCGGGATAGGGCAGGGTGAGGTTCATTCAGAGTCCACTAAGGGTTTAAGAGTGCGTCCCTGAGCTGCCGCGCCCAATGCTGTAAGGCTTCGGTGTTTTCTGGTCCGGTGCGCAGTAACTGCTTATGAAGGTCACTGGCACTCTCCAGCTCTGAGTCCGCATAAGCCCACATCGCACCCTTGCTCACCAGAGCCGGTGGCTGTTCTCGCGTAGGTGCCGATATCACGTTTTCCAGTGCTGCGATCACTGTGTTGTCCAGTGCGTCGGCGGGATAGCCCAACGCTGAGTAGGCATCCTGCAGCAGCCCGCGCTGCTCATGAAATAATGAGGCTAGCGTGTCCACCGGCAGCGCGGTGATGGCACCTACGAGCTTGTCGTAACGGAGATACCCCTCTCTACTCATCGAGTAATCCGCGCCATCTTGGGTTGTCTTGAATGCTCCAGTGGGTCTTGCAAGGTTGGATGTTCGCGTAGGAACCAGGCCTCTGGCGAGTTGATCCAGGCTGCTCACGCCACGATCCAGTAGGTAGCCCGCACTATAAGCAGAACCCAGAGCGTCTGCGGGAGATAAACCGGCGTCCCGGATGTCGCTCCGCAACTGCGCATCGATTTCCTCTGGTGTAGGAGGCGCAACTACGACTTCTTCTTCGACAATCTCCTCAGGTGCTTCTTCGGGGGGCTCCGGCTCAGTGTCGACAGCGACCGGTATATCCGGAGCGGCCAAAATAGCTTCCTCGGGTGTTGGTTTAGGAGGCTCAGCAATCACTGGGGGCTCAGACTCGGTTTCGACGGGGGATGGCTGGAGGGTATCGGACTCGTCCTGAGCATCCTTGGGCATGAGCATGTAAGCGCCCCCGGCAAGAATCAGGACCGCGATGGCGATCACCAGAGTTTGGGTACTGTGGCGTCCCTGTCTATCGTTGTGACTCAAACGGTCGTCGCGATCGGCTTGCATGCAGGCTCCCTAAGTTGCAGATTCTCAAATTGTAGGCGATGCGCGCTTTCATTGCTGAACAACTTCGCACCATCGCTTACTTTTTGAGGCAACAGATTGCCCTAATGGTTCACTTCCACGCGCCGTCACCGGGGGATGCCAGGCCGGTTTTGCGAGGAACGAAAGCCTAGAGCCGCCGCGGTGCCTCGTCAGGCTTTGCATAGGCCATGCGCTGTATCAGATTGCAGCGGTAGTAACTATCGAGCCCCGATATTGCAATGCTGTCTGCGATTTGCGGGTCCAGGGCGCCCGCATCGTTAATAGCCTCGCTGGGAACCTCCAGGGAGACGATTTCGCCGATCACCATATGAGTTCCGTTGATGGCCAGGGGTACCTCATCGCGCAGCTGCATGCCCATGCGAACCGTGGCCTCGCCCACATAGGGGGCGGCTTCGCCGTCGCGCCAGAGTTCACTGAGTCCCGTGGCCGCAAACTCTGAGACGCTACCAGGGTAGCGGGCGGCAGTTTGGTGCGCCGCATCGATAATTCCACTGTGAACATGATTAATCGTGTAGCTGCCGGAATCGCGAATATTGTTGAGTGTGTGGCGCTCCGCGTTGTCCGGCCGAAAGATCAGGGCGAGCAGAGGAGGGTGGGAGCCTATGTGAACCAGCGAACTCATGATGGCCAGATTGCTCTGCCTTTCGTTATTTGCTGTTCCCACGAGATTGGCGGGTTTGTAGCCGGTGATGGAGTTGATGAGCGCGGCTCGGCGGCGACGCTCGAGGTCTTCAATATCACTGCTGCGAAGATGCATGCTGCCTCTCATCAAATTGCTCTCCGTAGAGGCGTTTATAGCGCCATCGAGCCCACAGCCAGTAAACAAGGTCTACCGCGTGACGAACAACTGGCCACCGCAAGGCCCGAAGTACACGGCCATGGTTAGTGCCCTCCCAGGCGGCGACGTTAGCGTCTGCACTGGTGAGCCAGGCACCGTCTGCTCGCTGCAAGTGCAATATGCGCAGGAGTTGATCTTTGCTGGGTGGGTTCTCGTACTTCGCGGACTCTTCCAATATAGCAGCGCCGTCTTTGAGTGCGTGGATATCTACAATGCGTAGCGCGTCGCCACGGGCGCTTCGCAGCTGCGCGATTTCTCCAGCGCAGAGGGGGCACTGTCCATCGTAAAACAGGGTATCCACGCTAGCGGGCTTGCCTGATGGCTCCGTGTCCGAGCTGGCGTTGGATGTCTTGGATGCGCGATGTCCTGCTGCTGAGGCAACGGCCGCGCTTGTTATCGAATCCTCGGTTGTGGTCATGGGCTCAAGCTGGTGAGTCGCCGCCCCCGGCTGAGCAGTCATCTTCGGGGCTGCAGCTGGACAGACCCAGCCATTTCCAGAGGTAGCAGCGGCCAAAAATGCTATTCCACAGGAGAGCAAAGGCCGCCAGGACGGCAACGCCTTGAGCCACGCCGAATCGCTCTGCGCTCAATATCCAGGCAATTAACGCCACGGCCAGCGTGAATCGCACGATCCTCTCCAGGGTTCCTATATTACGGTCAATCATCTAAAACACATGTCATGCAGGTTTAACTTGTAGGGATATACGCGCGACCTGTGCGACCGGATGTTTTATATCTCACTGAAATAAAAAGTTTTTTTGCAGGCACTAGCGAGGGTAGAGCGACTCGAGTCGATTCAGGGTCTCTTCGAACTCTGCGCAGATATCCCCGAGGATGTCTGCGACCGGACGAACTTCATCAATACGGCCGCAAACCTGTCCTGTGAGCGGGATCGCGGACTCCATATCGCCACCAAAATACAGGTCTTGCGGGGTGCCGAACTGCGTCATGGCGTTCACCTCGGGTTGTTTTTCTAGAGCGCTGGTGCGCTCTGTACGAAGCGCGCGTAAGCCCGGAGACTGAAATCGATTGAGAAACACCGTATCGGTTTCCTTGGCGTCTACGATGGCCTGTTTCCAGTTCTCGTGTACGGGAGATTCAAGGGCGGAGACCATACGGGTGCCGAGTTGTATCCCTTCGGCGCCCAGGGAAAACGCCGCTGCCATGGAGCCACCATCGACAAACCCTCCGGCAGCAATGATGGGCACGTCGACTTTGGATCTCACCAGGGGTAACAGCACCATGCTTGCCACGTCCTCAGGGTTCTTAAAGCCGCCGCCTTCGCCGCCCTCTACAATCAGGCCATCCACACCGTACTCCACGGCCTTGATCGCCGCTTTGAGGTTGGGGACAACGTGAAACACGGTAAGCCCCGCCGACTTGAGGAGTTCGGTGTAGCGCTCAGGCGATCCTGCGGAGGTCGTCACAAAGCGTACCCCCTGGTCGATAATGAACTGCGCGATGTCGGGATCCCTGACGAACGCTTGGGCAATATTGACGCCAAAGGGACGGTCCGTCAGTTCACGCATGCGGCGGATTTCGTCGCGAATCACGTCCAGTTCCCCGGACGAGGTCTCGATGATGCCGAGTCCACCCGCCTTACATACGGCTGAAGCCAGTTGTGATCTGGCTATCCAGCCCATAGGTGCCTGCACAATAGGGAGCTCTGCGCCGGTCAATTGCGTGACGCGATTGTCAAACTTCATGGGGTATTTCCTCAGCTGTTCTCAGTCATTCATAGTGATGGGCAAATGCCGCTCGCTAGGGTTAGCCGTCGATGTCGGCCAGCACCCGCGCCTGGGCGGCGGCGATACGAGCGACCGGCACGCGATAAGGACTGCAACTGACATAATCCAGGCCCAGATCATGGCAAAAGCTAATGGAGCGAGGGTCACCGCCATGCTCACCGCAAATGCCATACTTGATACCCTTTTTAGCCTGCCGTGACTCCTGTACTGCCATCTTCATAAGCCGGCCTACGGCGCGTTGATCCAGAGAGACGAAAGGGTCGTCCTCGATAATCTTGGCGTCTAAATACTGCGGGATGAATCGACCTGCGTCGTCCCGCGAAAATCCATAGGTCATCTGCGTTAGATCGTTAGTGCCGAAGCTCATAAACTCCACCGCAGATGCAAGTCGGTCCGCTCCCAGGCAGGCCCGAGGTGTCTCCATCATGGTGCCTATCTTGTAGCGCAGCGATACAGACTTCTCTTTGGTCACCTTGGCGATACCACGATCAATGACTTCGCTGATGAGACGGATTTCTCGTACGTTCACCACAAGAGGAATCATAATCTCGGGGAAAGGGTTAAGGCCTTCTTCTCTCGCCTGGAGGGCCGCACCGATAATGGCGCGGACCTGCATACGGGTAATTTCGGGGTAAACCACGGATAGGCGACAGCCCCGAAAGCCAAGCATGGGATTCACCTCTGCTAGATCATTGCGTGCCTGATGAATTTCTTGAGGGTCTTTCCCAAGGCGTTCGGCCAAAGCATCAGCATCAGCCTCATCGTGAGGCAGAAACTCATGCAGAGGAGGATCCAGCAGGCGGATGGTCACGGGAAGTCCATCCATTACGCGGTACAGCTCCAGCATGTCGGCGTGCTGAAACTCCTGGAGCTTCGCCAGATGCCGCTTTCGCTCCTTGCGATCAGTGGACAGGATCATGGCGCGCATGTGATCAATGCGATCGCTGGCAAAGAACATATGCTCTGTTCGGCACAGCCCAATACCCTCGGCGCCGAGCTCCCGCGCCTTGGCGGCGTCCTCGGGTGTTTCTGCATTGGCGCGGACCTTTAGGCGACGATGCTTGTCTGCCCAGGACAATAGGGTTTGAAAGTCGTCGGAGGTGCTTGCTTCGACTTTGGGGATGTCCCCCAGCATGACGTCGCCCGTGGCACCATCGAGGGTGATGGTGTCGCCGCGCTTGATTACCGTGCCGTCAGTCGCAGTAGCAAAGCCTTCGTGAACGGATACCCGCAACTCACCGCAACCGGTGATGGCGCATACCCCCATGCCTCTGGCGACTACCGCGGCGTGCGAAGTCATGCCCCCAAGCTCGGTGAGAATACCTTCGGCAACACGCATTCCGTGGATGTCTTCCGGCGTGGTCTCACGGCGAATAAGAATGACTTTGTTGCCGTCAGCTTCAACTGTTACCGCCTCGTCCGCCGAAAATACAGCGACACCGGTGGCGCCACCGGGGCTGGCGGGCAGGCCGCTTGCCACGACCGTGCGTTCTGCATCGGGATCGACCATGGGGTGTAAGAAGGACTGCACGTGATCTGGCGAGACGCGCAGTAATGCCTCCTTTTCGTTGATCATACCTTCGCGGACCATGTCGACGGCGATTCTGACCGAGGCACGCCCCGTACGCTTTCCGCTGCGTGTTTGAAGCAGGTAAAAGCGGCCTTCCTGCACGGTGAATTCGATGTCCTGCATATCCCGGTAGTGGGATTCGAGCATTGCCTGGGATTCCAGCAGCTCCTTGTAGGCGTCAGGCATTCGCTCTTGCATGGCGTCAACGGGGAGCGGCGTGCGAATGCCGGCGACCACATCCTCGCCGGCTGCATTGAACAGTACCTCGCCAAAAAACAGCTTTTCGCCGGTGGACGGATTCCGGGTAAACGCGACGCCGGAGCCTGAATCCTCGCCAAAGTTGCCAAACACCATGGACTGAACTGTTACCGCCGTTCCCAGAGAGTCAGGGATGTTGTTCATCTCCCGGTAGACGTTTGCCCGTGGGGTGTACCAGGATTGAAAAACGGCCTCTACGGCAAGGCGCAGCTGCTCGAAAGGGTCTTCCGGAAACTTAACCATGGTCTTGAAAGTGCTGATGACCGCCTGCCAATCCTCAGCCTCCATGGCAACGTCCGTCGTGTAGGCCTTTTCCGCCTTGTAGTCTTCAATGACCTGTTCCATGGCGTGGGTATCAGCGCCAAGCACGACGTCGGCAAACATCTGGATGAATCGGCGGTAGCAGTCATAGGCAAATCTTGGGTTGCCTGTTTTACGGGAGAGGCCTTCGGCGATCTCGTCATTGATGCCGAGATTCAGGATGGTGTTCATCATGCCGGGCATAGAGATCGGCGCGCCAGAGCGCACAGAAAACAGCAGCGGATTGTCGGGATCACCAAAGCGCGCACCCATTTGTTTTTCGACCAGATCCAGAGCAACGCGATATTCCTGCTCCAGCAGCGTTGGCAGCTTGTTGCCGTTTTCAAAGTACTCTCGACAAGTGGGTGTGGTGATCACAAAGCCAAAGGGTACGGGTAGCTTCAGTGCCGTCATTTCACAGAGGTTGGCGCCCTTACCACCCAGGAGATCGCGGTCGTCTTTGCTGCCTTCAGAAAATAGGTAAACGCGCTTGGCCATCGTCGGTATTTCACCTCGTTCGCTTCTCTAAAGCCGCCTATGGTAACCGACCTTGCTTCTATCCTTTCTGTCAATAGTCATAATTGTGAATGATCCACGCTCTGGGCGTTGACGCTGTGCCCTTGTCGTATGAGAATTGACATTGTCAACATAAATTAAAAAAAGGTGACTCGTATGCCCGCTCTAAAATCCCTTAAAGCGATCCCTGCCGCACTTGCGGCTGCTGGTTTTGCCGCTTCTGTGTCTTTGCCCGCTCTAGGACAAGGCGCTGGAATGCTCGAGGAAGTAATCGTAACTGCTGCCAAGCGTCAGCAGACTCTCCAAGAGATTCCCATCGCTGTATCGGTGGTTACCTCTGAATCCATTGAGCAGTCTCAGGTACTGGACATTAAAGACCTGCAGACGCTTGTTCCCAGTCTTCGTGTTACCCAGCTTCAGGGTAGTGCACAAACCAACTTCATCATCCGTGGATTTGGTAACGGCGCGAACAACCCCGGCATCGAGCCATCAGTCGGTGTATTCATCGATGGCGTTTACCGCAGTCGTGTAGGTAGTGCCCTGGCGGATTTGCCGAAGCTCGAGCGTGTGGAAGTACTGCGCGGCCCGCAGAGCACACTGTTTGGTAAGAACGCGTCGGCCGGTGTTATCAACGTGGTCACCGCGAAACCTGATCTCGCCGGATACAGTGGTCAGGTAGGTGTAACGCTGGGTAACTACAACCAGAAGATCGTGAAGGGCAACATCACCGGTCCTATCTCGGACAACGTAGCCTTTAGTTTGTCGGGCAGCATGAACCAGCGCGATGGCTACTACGACAACATCGAGCTCGGTACTGCACAGAACGAAATTAATCGTTGGAACATGCGCGGTCAGTTGCTGTGGAACCCCAGCGACCGCATGGAAGTCCGCATTATTGCTGATGCCGACGGCCTTGATGAGGTGTGCTGTGGCGTAGCGAACTTGCAGAATGGTCCTACGGGCGCACTGGTTCAGGCTCTCGGCGGTAACCTCGTCCCTGAAGAGCCCTTCGCTTATGAAGGATATTACGACTTTGATCCTCAGAACCGTATTGATACTCAGGGCGTGTCGATGCAGATCGATTACGACTTTGATAGCTTTACCCTGACATCGATCACCGCCATGCGAAAGCTCGAGCAATTTGATCTGGGGGATGTGGATTACACCAGTGCCCGTCTGGTCACCCCGGATGCGGCAAACCAGCGAGATCTCGAGATCGACACTTTCACCCAGGAACTTCGCCTGACTTCAGCGACTGATGGCCCATTGCAGTGGATGGTTGGCGCTTTTTACTTTACCGAAGAGCTTGAATCTGAAGGTTCATTTGGTTACGGGGACCAGTTCCGCGCGTATGCAGACGGGCTCACCGGTGGTGGTGTCTCAGCGACAGAGGCTGCCCTGGGACCCATCCTGGGCATTCCCGCAGGGACGTTCTTTGCTGAGGGCGCAGGCTATCCCAGTGAAACGTCCAG
>NZ_CBFIIF010000018.1:0-55837 GCF_965662665.1 Congregibacter sp.
GTCTGAATAGTCGTTAAACAACTATCCCAACAAGTGCCCACACTTCTGTCTTCATCTTCTTGTTAAATACCCATCAAATCGCTCGGATTTGATGCTTGCCGGCCAACCCTCGGGCTGGGCGAGGCGCGCATTATACGCATGCGCCAATAGTGCACAAGTCTTTTTATCAAAAAAGTTTTTAAGCCCAGAGCGGGCTAAAAAAACGGGCTAGTTTCGCCAGCGCCGAAGCTGCTCCACAGGGCCAGAAAGCGCATAGGCAAGGGATGCCAGCAAGAGGATTTTTGGAGGGTCTACAGTGACCAACCCAAACACGAGAACAACGGCAAGAATGGCAACAAAAGGCACTCTTCCGTGCAAATCGAAACCTTTAAAACTGTGGTAAGGAACATTCACCACCATAAGCATAGCCACGATGGCTGTGAGAGCCGCCACAACAACCGCGATCTCGACCGGCAGTGCTGCTCCGACCCAACCCTGATCCTGACACACCCACACAGTACAGGCCATGATGCACGCTGCTGCAGGACTAGCGAGTCCCATAAAGAAATTCGGATCGCCAACACCCACCTGGGTATTGAAGCGCGCTAATCGCAAAGCGGCGCAGGCGACATACACAAAGGCAGCGCTCCAACCTGCTTTACCAAGATCACCGAGGGCCCAACTGAACATCACCAAAGCAGGGGCAACGCCAAAGGACACCATATCCGCCAGGCTATCGTATTCAGCGCCAAACTTACTGGCGGTATTGGTCAGACGCGCAACCCGTCCATCAAGGCCGTCAAACACGAGAGCAAACAAAATGGCGATGGGCGCTGTTTCGTAATCGCCGCGCATCCCTGCCACCACGGCGTAGAAACCACAGAACAGCGCCCCGGTGGTAAATAGATTTGGCAGCAGATAAACACCACGACGCTTAACCGTCTGGCCGTTTTCAGAGACTTCTTCTTCGTGATCCTCAATCAAGCTCTCTATAGAGCTCGCAGCCTCGCCGAGACTATCGGTGAGCGAGCTGGCTGCGCCAACAGCACCCGATCCTTCGCCGTCGTCCGCCGAATTGGCACTCTTCACCCCATCAACCACATTCAAGCTTTCAACGCCTGTGTCGATGTCGGATACCACGTCTCTTGGATCTTGGTCAGCCATGGGCCCAATCCTGTTGTTAGCCGGCAAGTCTACCAGATCAGCACTACAGCTCTCGCGCCACCTGCCAGAGGCCATGAATAACGGGATCCACCAGTCTCGGCCGTCTGGTGCACAAACCGATCTCGAACCTGGGTAAATCCTCTTCAAGAACGATCACGCGTAAGTTTTCCCCAAGGCCACTCGCCTCCACCACCAATCGCGGAAGGATTGCTACGCCCAACCCTAGAGAGACCATCGCCACAATCGCTTCGTGACCCGCAACCCGAGCATATATAGAAGGCGATCGCACAAAACGTCTGTTCAGCAAACGGTCAATCAGGTCTTTACTGACCCCTCGCTCGGGTAACACCCACGGCGCCTCCTCTAGCGCAGTCCATAATGCTTGCCCGGAAAGCTCCTGCAGAGCATCGCGCAAATCACAATCCACGCTGGGCAAACACAGACAAAGGGGTGTACTCGCAAGCGGACTGAAAGCAAAACTGGCGCCGAGACTCTCAGGGCGAGCAATCACCGCCACGTCAGAGTTACCGCGGCGGACCCTCTCAACCCCGTCAGCCTGATCACCGGTCTGCAGCAAAATATGCACCTGGGGATACGCCTCGCGATGCGCCGCTAACAACGGCGATAACAGCCTGTGAGTTGCGGTAACGGAGCAAAATAGTCGAAGCTCGCCCTGGAGGCTGCCGTCACTGCCCAGGGTCTGCTGCAAAGATCGCCAGTCTGACAACATTCGCTCTGCCACAACCTGGAGTCGACGTGCGGCATCCGTCGCGGTCATCCCCCGGCGATCGCGGTCAAACAAGCGCTCCCCGAGCTCCTCCTCAAGGCGCAGTACGCTGCGACTCACGGCAGACACGCTGAGATGCTGCTCGGCCGCCGTTTGCGTAAAACTCAGATTGCTGCAGACCGATAAGAATATGTGCAGTGACTTTAAGTCCATGTTTTGCATTTTACGCAAAACAGTTTTCTTTATATAGCGTTTTACGCAACTAATGCATTCCCTTAGAATTGCGCGCTTTCTATCAACAAGGAACACAATCATGGGCCAGAATTACTTCAACACCCTTCCTTTACGCCTGCAGCTCCAGCAGTTAGGTCAATGTCGATTCATGGACGCCAGCGAGTTTGCAGATGGCGTAGAGAAACTCCGAGGAAAGAAACTCGTTATTGTCGGCTGTGGCGCCCAGGGCCTCAATCAGGGTCTAAACCTTCGCGACAGCGGCCTCGACGTAAGCTATGCGCTGCGTGAGTCTGCGATCACAGAGCAGCGCGCCTCCTGGCGCAACGCTACGGACAATGGATTTACTGTGGGCACCTATGAGGAACTGGTGCCTACCGCCGACGTGGTACTGAACCTTACCCCTGACAAGCAGCACAGTGCAGTGGTTACCGCCGTCATGCCTCTGATGAAGCACGGCGCTTGCCTCTCTTACTCCCACGGTTTCAACATTGTAGAAGAGGGCATGCAAATCCGAGATGACCTCACGGTAATCATGGTAGCCCCCAAGTGTCCGGGCACCGAAGTGCGCGAAGAGTACAAGCGCGGCTTTGGCGTACCAACGCTGATCGCCGTACACACAGAGAATGACCCTCATGGCGACGGCATGGAGATCGCCAAAGCCTACGCCGTGGGAACCGGCGGCCATCGTGCCGGTGTACTCCAAAGCTCATTCATCGCCGAGGTAAAGTCAGACCTCATGGGCGAACAGACGATCCTCTGCGGCATGCTACAGACCGGGTCGATTCTGTGTTTCGACAAGATGGTCGAGAAAGGCATCGATGCCAGCTACGCCTCCAAACTCATCCAGTATGGATGGGAAACGATCACCGAAGGCCTCAAACACGGCGGCATCACGAATATGATGGACCGTTTGAGCAATCCCGCAAAGCTGCGTGCTTTTTACCTGGCAGAAGAGCTGAAAAACATCATGCGCTCTTTGTACGAGAAGCATCAGGACGACATCATGACGGGCGAGTTTTCACGCACCATGATGGAAGACTGGGCGAACGATGACGTCAATCTGTTGAGCTGGCGCTCAGCAACTGCAGAGACCGCGTTTGAAAAATCCGAGAACTGCGCTCAGGAAATCACAGAGCAGGAATACTACGATCACGGCATTCTTATGGTGGCAATGGTTAAGGCCGGTGTAGAACTGGCATTTGAAACCATGGTGGCCGCAGGAATCATTGATGAGTCTGCCTACTACGAGTCCCTGCATGAGACGCCGCTCATCGCAAACACCATTGCCCGTAAGAAGCTCTATGAAATGAACGTGGTGATCTCAGATACCGCAGAGTACGGCTGCTATCTCTTTGATCATGCCTGCCGACCGCTGCTCGCAGACTTCATGAAAGATATGGAAACGGATGTGATTGGTGGAGGCCTGGGTGACGACAATACCGTCGACAACCAGGAGCTCATTCGTGTCAACGAAGCCATTCGCTCACATCCGGTAGAGACTGTGGGAACCCTGCTCCGCGGTCACATGACCGCCATGAAGAGCATTCTGTAAGTAGCTATCGACTGAAACTTCTGCGGCCCTAGGGCCGCAGCACTTTCTCCCCTCTAGAAATCCCCGCAACACCCGAGCGTACGACTTCCAGAATATCTGCCTCAGGTATCGCGGAGACGAAGGAATCCAGCTTGTCCGTAGTTCCCGCCAGCTGGATGGTGTAGACCCTGGGGCCGACATCCACGATTTGCCCACGAAAAATATCTGTGGTGCGCTTGATCTCTTCCCGTTGGGTAGAGTCTGCGCGCACTTTAATGAGCATCAGATCTCGCTCGACGTGCGCCCCTTCCGTGAGATCAACCAATTTAACTACGTCCACCAGACGATTGAGGTGTTTGGTGATCTGCTCGATGTGCCTATCATCACCAAAAGTCGTCAGGGTGAGCCGCGACAAGGTCGCGTCCTCGGTCGCGGCCACGTTGAGCGTCTCAATGTTGTAGCCCCGTTGCGAGAACAGCCCCACAACTCGAGATAGTGCACCCGGCTCGTTCTCCATCAATATTGAAATAATGCGTCGCATGTCAGCTCCTCTCATTCTTGCTAAGCCACATGTCTTTCATGGAGCCGTTGGGAGCCACGTGCATGGGGTACACATGCTCCATGGGGTCCACAAACACATCAAGAAATACGAGCCGGTCTTTGAGCGCAAAAGCTTCTGCCATCTTTTCGTCCAGCTCAGCCTTATCGCGCACGGTAATACCCACATGGCCATAGGACTCCGTAAGCTTCATGAAGTCCGGCAGTGAATCTTCGTAGGTACTCATGGCGTAGCGCCCCTCGTACTGCATGTCCTGCCACTGCTTGACCATGCCCAGATAGTTATTGCGAAGATTGATAATCTTGACCGGCGTGTTGTATTGCAGACAGGTCGACAGCTCCTGAATATTCATCTGAATACTGCCCTCGCCGGTGACGCAAGCGACCTCCTCCTCAGGGAACGCCAGTTTGACGCCCATCGCAGATGGCAAACCGAACCCCATGGTTCCCAGCCCGCCCGAATTGATCCAGCGGCGAGGCTTGTTAAAGCGGTAGTACTGCGCTGCGAACATTTGGTGCTGCCCCACATCAGAGGTCACAAACGCATCGCCTTCGGTGATGCGATACAGACTTTGAATAACCTCCTGAGGCTTGATGTAGTCGCTTTCGCCAAAGCGTCGGCCTGTCCAGAGGCCATGACTTGCTCGCCACTCTTCTATTTGTGCCCACCAGGGGTCGAGGGACGTTGGCTCCATCGCTGCGTCATCACTGCTTTGCGCACTGCGCACGGCTTCCATTAAGTCCGTAAGAACCGCCCGCACAGGCCCAACAATGGGAATGTCGGCCATTACCGTTTTTGAAATCGCTGCGGGATCAACATCGATGTGAATAATTTTCGCACCCGGGCAAAATTTACCCACGGTATTGGTCACACGGTCATCAAAACGCGCGCCTACCGCCAAAATCACATCGGAGTGATGCATGGCCATATTTGCTTCGTAGAGCCCGTGCATGCCCAGCATGCCCAGAAACTGACGATCCGACCCCGGATAAGCCCCCAGGCCCATCAGCGTATTTGTGACAGGAAAGTTCAAGTGCTGCGCCAGCTCAGTCAGAAGGTCACTGCCCTCTCCCAGAATGACGCCGCCTCCAGAGTAGATGATCGGACGCTTGGCAGACAGGAGCAGCTTAGCCGCTTTGCGAATCTGTCCGCTATGCCCACGCACCGCAGGAGAGTAGGAGCGTAACTTCACACTCTCGGGATATTCGTAGGGGAAACGCTCGTCGGGGCGCGTAATGTCCTTGGGTATATCAATGACCACGGGGCCGGGCCGGCCACTGGCAGCGATATGAAACGCCTTTTTGATAACCCCGGGCAACTGGCTCGCGTGGCGCACCTGAAAACTGTGTTTTACGATAGGCCGGGAGATCCCCAGCATATCGGTTTCCTGGAATGCGTCCTCGCCAATGAGGTGACTCTGTACCTGACCGGACAATACCACCATGGGAATAGAATCCATGTAGGCCGTAGCTATACCGGTGACGGCATT
Source organism: Congregibacter sp. (assembly GCF_965662665.1). Taxonomy (NCBI): domain Bacteria; kingdom Pseudomonadati; phylum Pseudomonadota; class Gammaproteobacteria; order Cellvibrionales; family Halieaceae; genus Congregibacter; species Congregibacter sp. Next base: position 5,684 of record NZ_CBFIIF010000018.1, read on the forward strand.
GGTTGCTCCAGGGCCTGAGGTAACGAGCACAACCCCGGGCTTACCCGTAGCTCGGGCATAACCATCGGCCGCGTGCGTCGCCGCCTGCTCGTGGCGAACCAACACGTGAGGCACGCTCGCTGACTTAAACAGGGCATCGTAGATGTGCAGTACTGCACCGCCCGGATACCCAAAAATAAACTCTACGCCTTCATCTTCCAGCGCCCGTGCAATCATTTCTCCGCCGGAGAGCATTTCAATGCCCTCCTCCAAATCTGCGGCTACTTCTAACTCTGCGTTCACAATTGTGACTCCCGCTCGTGCCAACGCTTACCCTCGCCCGCAACAAACATGACTAAGCGCACCCAAACATCAGGCACGCCTCGTCCGTCGACACAACAGGTCAACCGCTACTACAGAGGGAAAACAAGCACGAAGGAACCCCGTGTCGCTGTCGCCCTGCGCGGTAACGCAGTGTGGACTGCAAAAATCTGACAAATAAGACGGATTTTTGCCGACGGGACGAAACCAAGGTCAGCGCAGATAATGGCACCGCGATGATAAGCCAGTGGCAGGGGGTACCCTGCGTGACTGTTGCCATAGTTTCGACGCTGAGAGTTTGTGAGCGAAAAGCTGCAAAGTCAATGGCAGAAATTCTCAGTCATTCCCCGCCACTGCGTTGCACACTGCCTGACTGTCAGTTATGTTCAAAGTGTGCAGAAAAACCAATCGGAGTGGTCCATGATCAGCTTGTCGTCATGGGGTCGACATAAGCGTACGGCTCTTTCGCTGAGCGCCGCAGCTATAACGCTGTGCGTCCTAGTCCTGTCACCGCTTTCAATCGCGGACTCAACTTCCTATTACCGCTGGCTAGACGCGAACGGAAAGTTGGTCATTAGCGACAGGCCTCCTCCCTCGGGACAGCCCTTCGAGGAGGTCACTGCAAGCGGTCAGCGAAGACCGCAACCGGGTGTTGCGCCTTCCGTAACAGGAGTCGAGGCCGCCAGTAATATGGCTAGCAGTGAAGCTGCTGATCCGCGAACCTGCCAGATCGCGAAAGACAACCTGCACGCCCTCGAAACGACGGAGATGATCCGCAGTCGAGGTGCCGATGGTGAGTATTACTATCTGAACGACGAAGAAAAACAGCTACAGGTTGAACGTGCGAGCGCACTCATTCGCGTGCACTGCCGCGATGGCGGCGAAGGAGATGCAAAGTAATGAAAAGTAAACGATGGATACCGTTAGCGTGCGCCACAGCGCTGCTCACAGTAGTGTCCTTAAGCTCTCCCACGCATGCTAACGACTATTACACCTGGCTTGATGAACGCGGCAAAAAAGTAATGAGTGATCGCCCCCCTCAGGACAAGAGCATCAAATACGAACATGTGCAGGGCGCCTTCGGTGCGCGCAAAGATGCTCCCGCCAATCGGGCTTTTCGCCCCAAGGATGACCCCGCCAGGCCAGCAAACGGCTCGCCCAGTTCCTCGGCCTCGCAACAGCAACCGGAAAGTTTAGCTAATGAGTCCAGCGCGGCTAAGTGCGAAGCGGCGAAAGAACGTCTTTTCAAGCTAGAAACCTTTCCGCAATCGCGCACCTACGATGAAAATGGGGAAGTGCGATTTATGACAGATGCCGAGCGAGACCAGCAGAAAGCCACTAACCAGCAGCTAATCGACGAGCATTGCGGCTAACTAATCTGGTGCAAAAAAAGGGGCGCCTACAGGCGCCCCTTAAGGTACAAACGGCAATTCAGCGCTCTATCGATCCATATCTTCTATCCACCAAACCCGCTGACGCGTCTGGTCAACACTGGGGTCTAGTTCGATAACATCGAAGCCGGTACAGCCAATGCACACCGTTCGCGTCACCGGCTCTTCGCAAACGTTTGTTTCACTAGGGACACAGTCGGGATTGTATCCGGGAGGATCAATAGACACCGTCGCAATGACCGGAGGAATTGGCATACCACCTCCGGGAAGTTCGGTGCCATCGCTAATCACAGGAGAAAAGATCGGAATGTCATAGGCCGTTGCTATCCCCAGAGGCGGAGAGCATAAGCCGCGATCTTCCCCACCAGGCTGATAGCTGTTGAAGAATACCCGTCCGCCACCTATCGCCGCCGGGTTCACAATCTGCTCCCCCCTGTCAGGCACAGAAAACAGCCAACCGTTAGCGGTAGTAATCTGCTCTGTCGTAGGAGCCGAGCCCGTCAACGCGAGCAAAGAGTCAAGATTGATCGGCAGTGTGGCAGCCCCAAAGCCACTGGGGCGATCGAAGAACATGTACAGCTTGTTTTGCACAGAGTCTTCATAGGGGTAATTCTCTACCAAAGGTTTCTCACGGTCTCCACTGGTAATGGCTACCGCGACAAAGTTCGTCTGTGGCACCTTAAATGGCTCTGGACGACTGAAAAAGCGCCTCTCATCAGCGTCGCCTGCACTTGGAGCGGCCACCTTGAGTATGGTCGAGTTGGCAGGCGTGGCATCAAGCGTTATTCGATACAGCCCACCCGCCGCGTCCACTACGTAAACCAGATCAGCCTTGCCATCAAAGTCGGAGTCCAGCGGTGCAGGCTCAGCTACCACGGGGGCATCCACTGCAAACTTTTTAAGGACGGCCCCGCTTCGTGCATTGACAATGTAAATCGAACGCCCGTTGGCCGAACTGTCACAGCCGTTAGCCGCCACATCAACATCCAGGCACTCATCGTAACCGCCACCAAAAACGACTACCGGGATAGGGTCCACGGCAGCATCGAGGTCATCAACGGGCGGGGCCTCATCATAACCTTCTATGATGAGTGCCTGTGGCGTAGACCAGGTATCACCAATGTCGGTAAAGTCGGCCGACGAGCAAGCGCTAGTGGTATCGTCGGCGCAGCCAAGCACCCAAAGCAGACTCGGTGCAGCCGCAGGATCAGAAACATCCAGAGCGTATATCTCCCTGCCACCACGTCGCATAGACGGGAATATGAGCGCTTCCGATACCACGTCATCGTCGTCGTAAGTCACATACTGACCGGACGCCCCATCAAAGAAATAGTCCTTAGGCTCATAATTGGCATCCCCGACGTCGCCCGGGAAGCCCCCATACAGGATCTTCGGTGCGTTATCATGCAAGCGCTCCACGCGATCCATGTGCCCCGGGGCCATGAGTGCCCAGTCTTCCTGTCCGGTTACTGAGTCTGTGGCTCTGAAGAGTCCGTCGTTTGCACCGTAGAAGATCTTGATGCTGCTCCCGTAATTGACTACGAGGGGTCTGGAGTGCACTACGCCACCGTGAAGTGATGCACGAAGGCCAGTATCTGGCAGGGTTTCATCGATTCCCGCCGAGGTTCCCAGGAAGTAACTATAGATGTCGGCCCCACCCATGGCTGCTGCATCGGAGGCACTAGTCATGGCTCTGAGAGTATCAACGCCACTAACGGTGCCCACCGTATACAGTGTTCTGGTCCCATTGCCACGCACCATCTGAGCGGCGCCGCCCTTGGAAGTAAATGGGCCATCGGGGGCATCCGACCAGTCACTGGTCAATACGTCGTCAGCGAGACAGGACCCCCGCGGCGCAGGCGCATAACCGAGTTCTTCCCAGTAGTTGCCGCTATCGGTGCTCCACCAGCTGGTTGCACACTCCGCGGGCGCGCCCGTTAGCGGATTGATCGCAAGACGGTAATCAACATCAGCAAGCTCTACCGCCCCGTTAAAAAGGCCGAGTTGATAGCGCTTAAGATTACCAAACCAGCGGGGCGTCTTATCCAGTGCGGGCCGAAAACTGCCGACATACACCTGATTCGCGCTTTGAGTTCGCTCACCCGCGTTTACGGGGAGGGTCACTGCCGCAAAGCTGGAGGTCACCGAAATGATGTCTGACAGAATCGAATCAAAAGCATTAATAATGTCGTCTTCATTGGTAGCAGCGAAATAGCTTCCGCCTCCCGCGTCAGCGGTGCTCACAAGCAGCGATGTGTGATCTGAATTTGGCTGCGCATTGAACACATCGACTGTATAAGTCACTACAGAGACTCTTTGCTCCATATCGACGCCGTCAACATTCACGGTGTATTTGGGACCGTAGTTGAGCAAGAACTTCGCCCAGTCGTCCAGATTCCAGTCCCGCCCGCTCTCTGTATCCTCATTTCCGGTGGGTGTGATGACGGTGGATGATTCTCCGGCAATACCGACCTCAAAAGAGCAGTCCGGATTGCTGCCACTCTCGCACGCCTGTTCGGTGTCAGCGATACAACTACAATTCGTCTGCCCCTCGCAAGCACCGCGAGAGCCGTTCTCAACGCGGGTACACTGGTCGACCGCACCCTCTCTGTGTTTAGAAGCAGACAGTCCTAAAATAGTGATGTCCCCATCGATTACGCTAGTCGTGATTTCTGGGAGAGGAATAGGAACACCGGAAGCGGAATCAGCCAGCGCGTCAGGTGGCGTTGCAGACGCCTCTTCATAAAGGGCTGTCAGCGCTGCGGAATTCGTGGCGTCGTCGTCTGCGGGACCGCTGGAATTCGGATTGCCCACAAAGACGACATACACATTACCGCAGGCGTTGTCGGAGGTCAGCGGGGAATCAAAGACTGAGTCGTAAGTCGAGTAACCGGTCGCATCTGCAGTACCCAGCAGAGTTCCGTCGCCTCCGAAGCTCTGTGTGTCGCCACCAAGATAGTTGTAGACATCGTAAAGAAGGTTGCCAAACTCGGTGTTAGAGTTGCGCTTCTCTGCGGGAGCGTTGGGATCAATATTGTCCAGAACATTCGAAAAATCGGTATAAACATCATCGGTTAACGTACGAACGTCGTAGCGAACCTGTCCTCCGTTGAGGTTGGCACTACCGTCGTTAGAGAACGTAAACAAACCTACATTGACTTTATTGATCACATTGGACAGCGCCAACTTAATCGCCCGAAGCTCCGACTCGCCCATATTGTTGCCATCAGGCCAGCGCTGATTTTGCGCCGTCCAGTTAGACGTGTTATCGAGGACAAAAATCACCGTAGGCAGTGCATCAGTACCATCAACCGGCACGCCGGCAAACAGGTCGATATCTTCAGCAAAGCTAGGAGCGCTCAGCAAGGCGAAGCCCGCCAACACGCTTTTTAACCACTTCGTTGCTTTCATAGTCTTTACTCCAATGCTATCGCGGGGCAAGAGGTAAGCAGCTGCGCCCGAGTGGTCAGCAGCGATACTCCCTGTCGCACCGTCATCTGAGCGCCGGTCACGTTATCGGTGGCGACCGCGCTTAACTGCCATACTGATCTTGCGCAGAATGAGTATTCGCCTGGCGGGAAAAAGCACTCTGCATCATTTGGATTGTTAAACACATCCAAGTCTTCGTTTCGTATTTGCTCAACAATTACGCAGGCGGGCGGATCTACTACGACCGTGACGTCATTGGTCAGGTCACCATTGAAGTCGAAGCACTGCGTATTGGCTACTCCACAGGACTCTTTAAAAACATTGCCAGGCGAGGTAACAAATTGTGGAGAACTTATGGCCTCTTCAATGGCTGCCTTGGCTGCAAAGCGCGCCATCTCACGACTCTCCAGATTTTGGACTACCTTCAAATTGGTCTGCGCTAGGTTTGACGATGTTACGGAGATCAATGTGATCACCAAGAGCATGATCAACGCCACGGCCAGCACCACACCGCGCTCTCGCTGGCAGCCTACAGGCGACTTGCTTATGCGATGTAAAGTCATGGTTGGCGACGCTCAGAAATATTACGGATAGGCACAGTCCTTGCGAATACCTGTCGCTTGTGATCGGCAAAATCGGGGGGAACCGGATAGGTCACCCCACCAACGGTGTAGGTCCTATCATCGGTAAAGCCGGGCGTAGATGTGGGACTACGCACGACAACACTCAGCCGCACCGACACCACATCGGCCCATTCGACGCCGACCGGGTCCCGGTATTCATCAACCTGCCCGTCGCCGGCCACGTTATCCAGCCCATACTCGAGCTGCATAAACTCTACGCCATCAACCAGCTGTTGAGGATTGGCGTAGGCATTCGCACCGGTACCCTCAAGCTGTGCAACCATAAGATTGTCATCTACGTCGATATAAAAAACGCGGCTTAGATAACGATAAATCGGCGCTAGTACCGCCGGGGTTGCATCACCACAATCAATAGCGAAGTAATCAAGGTCGGCGATGGTCGCGCTCATCTGAATGTCACCAGTGGCAGGCTCCCCGGGCAATACCGGTAAACAGGCATTCACCTGCATGTGTATGTCGCTGCCATCCGCCACGTCACAACCCGCATCGCCCTGCGCGCAGGAACTCGCCCTTCGCACAACAAGGTAATCGGTACCGGCTTTCACAACCACGCCTGTTACAAGCGTTAAATCACTACCAGTCGGTGCGCTACCCCCTTGGACCGGGTAGCCCATTCCTTCGACAAGCTCATCAATCGCATCTGCGGGATCCGCTGCAGTGCCCACCAGCACCGGCGGGGCCGCGCTGGGATCGGCAAACTGTGCGCCCGTCTCTCCCCAAAAACCGGCGTTGCTAATTTCGCCTTCGATGGCTCGCACTGAGTACACACCATTCTCTATCTGTGCCGCCGTGCGCTCCAGCTCGTTGCGGGTTGACGAGTTACGCGTGGCAACTTCGGTGACTGCCAACATCAGCAAAGCACCCAGTGCAATGGCAACCATGAGCTCGATGAGCCCGTATCCACGTTGCCCGCCAAAGGTGAACGTAAGAGTCATAAGGTATTACTCAAGTCAGCAAGAATGATATTTGCGGACACGGTCCGGCGTAAGGTTTCATCACCGTACTCACCCGAAGCACAGCCGATAGCGGGGGCTTGCGTGCTGGCAAAACCCTGCCAGGCCACCGTCACGCGAATGGTCACAAATGCGTCGCCGACCGCGCCTATTGACTCGATGCAACCACGCGCCGATATGATGCTCCCCAGGTTAGGATTGTCCGGGTCTGCGACACGTTGCACGCTACTGCCTACCAGCGCGTTGTTCCACTCGCAGAGATCGCGCTCCGCCAAATCAACTTTAGTGGTGCAATCTTCTACGTCGCGCGCGCCGTAGAGGTCATCGCCGGGGGCAGCGAGGTAAAGATTGCCCGCCGTGCTTGCCACTGTCGCGTTCGCCCGCAATCGGCCCGCCATTTCTTCGGCCAGAAGCAGCGCTTGCGCCCTTTGGTAGGCGTCAAACTGCCCGTTCACCGTGCCCAGCTGCAGTCCCGCTAGACCTAACAAGCCCACCGCCAGTATCAGTAGAGTGATCAGCACTTCGATCAATCCCACTCCCCGCTGCTTGAACCCGACAACTCTGATCATTAGCAGGAACCTTTTTCGCTTTCGCTGCGGCCGGTTACAAACAGTTGAACACAACTTGGCTCGGCGGCGCTCACGCCCGGAACGGAGACATCAAAATCAGTCTGTGCGCCCGCCGTGATGCGTCCCGTGGGGCGAAAAGTGATATCTGCGCCTGGTCCAGCTACGACAACATCCTGTGCAAGCGAATAGGTCAGTAGCGCAACGGTCGCATCGACGGGGTCCTGTACCACCCAGCCGTTAGACCAGTCCCCATCTATTCTCGCCAGCGTCACGTTTGCGTTTCGTTTTACGGCCTCGGAACGCGCCATAGTCAGGGCCATTCGCAAATCCATGCTCGCCGAGCGTAAACGCTGTTGCGCAACAAAATTACGGAAGGACGGAGCAGCTACAGTAAGCAAAATCGCAATTATCACGATCACGATCATCAGCTCCACCAGCGTAAAGCCTTTGGCCAACTTAAGCTGTGCGTTTATATTCATTGGCGACTGCCGTTTCATACTTCTCGCTCACCAATCCACGCCGGGGCTACCGCGTAGCTTTTGGCCCGTGTTATCAATTGTGAGGATCCCGTCCGCCACCTGCCCAGTGCCTGCGACTGGGGTTGCAGTAATAGTGAAAGTTGGGGGTGGCCCGGCGCTTGTCGCAAAGGTAATCGTATAGTTTCCTTGCACGCGATCGGGAACAGTTTCGCCCAGCGTCGCAACATCCGCGGCGTAACGTCGCGCGTCCATGAGAAACTGCTGCTGAAGCTGAGCCACATCCATCAAGAAGGCCTGGGCCTCTCCGCGATTCGCTCGAACCACAGAATTTTGATACGCGGGGAGCGCAATTGTCACAAGGATCGCCACGATCGCCACGACGATCATCAGCTCGATAAGGGTAAAACCCGAATGTCTGCAGATTATTTTACGACGTAGTTCCGATTCGCCCGATTCACCCGATCGTTGTTCCGTTACGCTTTGCTTCTGACGCATTCTGCCGTCCCTAAAAAAATCTCCAGCGATAGATTAACCAGGGCCAAAACAAAAGCCCCGCCCAAACCGATGAGCGGGGCTTTTCGCAGATGAACGGTCAGGCAGCCTGCGCGCTAAACACCACCTTGGCATCCTCGGTATCGACCGAGATGGTGTCCCCGGGCGAGAATTCTCCCGCGAGCAAGCGCTGCGCGAGGGGATTCTCCAACTGATGCTGAATGGCTCGCTTTAGGGGTCGCGCGCCGTAAGCTGGGTCAAAACCCACCTCTACCAGCTGCTCCATAAAGGCATCACTGATCTCCAGCGACAATTCGCGGTCGGCTAGACGCTGACGCAGTCCTGCAAGCTGAATCGTAGCGATCCCACGGATCTGCTCCCTCAAAAGCGGATGGAACACAACGCTCTCGTCAACCCGATTGATAAACTCAGGTCTAAAGTGCTGCCCAACCACACCCATTACGGCGGACTTCATCGCATCGTAGTTCTCTTCACCGGCAAGCTCCTGAATCAAATCAGATCCGAGATTGGAGGTCATCACAATCACCGTATTGCGAAAGTCCACGGTGCGACCCTGACCATCAGTCAGCCGGCCATCATCCAGCACCTGCAACAAAATATTGAAGACATCGGGGTGCGCCTTCTCAATCTCGTCCAGCAATAAGAGGGAATAGGGACGACGTCGCACGGCCTCGGTGAGATAACCCCCCTCTTCGTAACCCACATATCCCGGCGGCGCTCCGATCAAACGCGCTACGGAATGCTTTTCCATGAATTCGGACATATCGATCCGAACCATGGCCTGCTCGCTATCGAAGAGAAAATCCGCCAGTGCTTTGCAGAGCTCTGTTTTGCCGACGCCCGTAGGGCCCAGGAACAGGAATGATCCATTCGGGCGATTGGGGTCTGAAAGACCAGCACGAGAGCGTCGAACCGCATTCGCAACAGCCACAACAGCTTCATCCTGCCCCACCACTCGATCGTGAAGGGCATCTTCCATGCGCAGGAGCTTCTCCCGATCTCCTTCGAGCATTTTAGAAATGGGGATGCCTGTCCAGCGAGACACCACTTCGGCAACCTCTTCATCAGTCACCTTGTTACGCAACAGTGTTTTCTCTACATCCTCTGCAGCCTGAGCCTGCGCCAGCTGCTTCTCCAGCTCGGGCAGCTTGCCGTATTGCAGCTCCGACATGCGGGTAAGGTCACCCGCGCGACGGGCAGTTTCAAGATCAAGCTTTAGCTGCTCGATATCGCTCTTGACTGACGCTTCTCCCTGCAATGACGCTTTTTCAGCCTTCCAAACTTCTTCAAGATCCGCGAACTCCTTTTCGATTGCTTCGATCTGTTCGTCGAGCAACGCCAGCTGCTTGGTTGCAGACTCATCCTCGTCTTTACGAACAGCTTCGCGCTCGATTTTTAGCTGGATCAGTCGACGCTCGAGACGGTCCAGGGGCTCAGGCTTGGAGTCGATTTCCATGCGGATACGGCTAGCAGCCTCATCAATCAGGTCAATGGCCTTGTCCGGTAGTTGACGGTCAGTGATGTATCGCTGCGAAAGCTGTGCAGCGGCGATGATTGCCGCGTCAGTAATATCGACCCCGTGGTGAACCTCGTAACGCTCCTTAAGACCTCGCAAAATCGCGATGGTATCTTCCTCGCTGGGCTCATCTACCAGCACTTTCTGGAAACGCCGCTCCAGGGCCGCATCCTTCTCGACGTATTGCCGATACTCATTCAATGTCGTTGCGCCCACACAGTGAAGCTCCCCACGAGCCAGCGCGGGTTTGAGCATGTTCCCTGCGTCCATGGATCCTTCTGCCTTACCAGCACCCACCATGGTGTGAATTTCATCGATAAAAAGAATGACCCGGCCTTCTTCTTTCGAGAGCTCGTTGAGCAATGCCTTGAGCCGTTCCTCAAACTCACCCCGAAACTTTGTTCCAGCCAATAACGCGCCCAAATCCAGGGACAATATGCGCTTGTCACGCAGTCCTTCAGGAACCTCGCCGTTGATTACCCGCTGTGCGAGTCCCTCAATGATCGCTGTTTTACCCACCCCCGGCTCGCCGATAAGTACGGGATTGTTTTTTGTGCGACGCTGCAGAACCTGCACCGTTCGGCGAATCTCATCGTCTCGCCCAATCACGGGATCGAGTTTGCCGTCCCGCGCACGTTCAGTGAGATCAATGGTGTATTTTTCCAGTGCTTGCCGCGTTTCTTCTGCATCCGCACTGTCTACGGAACTGCCACCGCGCACAGCTTGCACGGCAGCCTGCAGTCCTGCTTTGCTGACGCCGCTATCTGTTAAAACCTTGGCCACCGCGCCACCGGCCTCAAGCAGTGCCTCAAGCACAAGCTCGCTGGAAATAAAGCTATCTCCCCCCTGTTGCGCCTTCTTGTCGCTCAGGTTCAGCACCCGGCTCAAATCCGGCGACACGTGCACCTCACCCGCGGAGTTACTTACCACGGGCATGGCATCAATGAGGACCCGCAAAGACTGCTGTAAGGCGTCAATATTGGCGCCGGCGCGCTGCAACAGAGGTCTCGCAGACCCCTCCTGCTGATTGATAAGCGCCTGCAGCAAATGCGCTGAGTCAATCTGATTGTGATCCCGGCCCACCGCCAGGGACTGCGCGTCCGCCAGAGCGTTTTGCAAGGGATTGGTTAACTTATCCATTCTCATAACTGTCTACCTCCACAGCGATTCCAAGACCACCGTCAACCAGCTCTGTTGCTGGCGTGATCATCTATACCCCCATAGATATTGGGGTTTAAGGATGAATTTCAAGAGCTGGTTTTGGGGCTATCCCGCAGTATGAGACAGGCCATGCGTCCCGTAGTGCCGTCTCTGCGGTAAGAGAAAAACCGCGAGGGATCACTCACAGTGCAGGCATTCAGGCTTTGCACTTCGCGCAGACCAATGGCCCCGAGGCGCAGTCGGGCCAGCGCGTTGAGGTCTGCAAGGTAATGCCCAGGTCGATCGCCGGAAGCTCGAAAACAGGCGTCACAATCCGCAGTGTTAAGCCATTGCAAAAATGCCCATCGAACTTCCGGGCCCACTTCAAAGGCATCTCTGCCAATTACAGGGCCTAGCCAGGCACAGACTTCCCGCGGGGCAACGCCGAGGGCCGATACCGCCGACTCCAATACCCCATCGGCCAAACCTCGCCACCCAGCATGCACCGCCGCGACAACTTCACCACTGCGAGCGCTCAACAGCACAGGCAGACAATCGGCCACCATAACAGCGCAGGCAATACCCGCGTCAGCGGTCCAGGAGGCATCTGCCGTGACGGCTTCGTTCAAGCTGTCACGCGCAGCAACTGTGTGCGTACCGTGAACCTGATCCAGCCAAGCGATCCTCGTTCCCAAAGGCAGCTGTGCCTGGAGTTCAGTCCTGTTTTGCAAAACTGATTCTGCATCGTCACCCACGTGAAGACCCAGATTGAAGCCATCATAGGGCGCCTGACTGTGGCCAGCATCGCGAGTTGTGTAGAAAACGCGCACGTTTTCCGGCCAGCCCTGGAGACGGACCTCGTGGAGACTCACGGCACGCCCGGAGTCTGTGCACTGTCGGCGGCATTTTCTTCAGCCAGCACCTGAAGCAAGTGCTGCAGATCATCGGCCAAGGGCGACTCAAAACTGCAGTATTCACCCGACCCGGGATGCACAAAACTCAGACACCGGGCATGCAAGGCCTGCCGTCTAAACGCGCGCAGTGTTTCCACCAGGCGATCACTACAACCTCGCGGTAACTGCAGACGGCCGCCGTACACCGGATCGCCCAGTAGCGGGTAACCTCGATGCGCCATGTGTACACGTATCTGATGAGTTCGCCCGGTTTCGAGCTGCACATCCAAGGCTGTGTACTGCGCAAAACGCTGTGCGATCCGGTAGTGCGTCACCGCGGGCTTTCCGCCATTGGCTACCACCGCCATACGCGTTCTCTGCCTGGGATGGCGACCAATGGCAGCTTCGACGCGGCCTCCACCACTGGGCACTCCCCGTACAATTGCAAAGTACTCCCGCTGTACGTCCTTTTTCTGAAGCTGCGCCACAAGACTGCGGTGCGCATTCAGAGTGCCTGCCACCACCAGCAAACCGCTGGTTTCTTTATCCAAGCGGTGCACAATCCCGCCGCGCGGCATTGCCTCCAGCGCTGGGCGGTGATTCAACAGCGCATTGACCAGAGTGCCGTGGTGGTTACCAGCGCCGGGGTGGACTACGAGACCCGCTGGCTTATCAATGACCAGAAGCTCCTCGTCCTCGTACACGATGTCGAGAGGCAGAGCCTCCGCGGCCCAGGACACTTCGCTTTGCAACTCGGCATGGAGACTCAACAGTGCACCGCTCCTGACGGCATCTCTGGGGCGAGCCGTAACGCCATCCAGCAAAAGCTGGCCGCCACGAATCCAACTCTGAAGCCGGGCGCGAGAGAATTCTGGAAACAACTGTGCCGCAGCCTGATCAAAGCGAGCGCCCGCAAGATCGTCTCCCGCGGTTGCACTCCTTTCAATCTGACGCGCTTCTATGGTCTGTTCTATGGTTTATGGACTCCGCCGGCTGTGCTTAAATAGCGCCCTCGTTTTCACCGCCGATTTTAGCATGAGCCTTATTAGCAAACGCGTCACGCCGCTCCGACGCTGGCCTTTACTCGCCAGCCTCCTCTCTGCCCTGCTGTTTATGGGCGGCTGCGCTAACAATGACGAAGAGGGAGAGTTTTCCGCAGACAGCGGGGAGCAGCAGATTTACGAGGAAGCGCAGCGTTACCTCAATGCGCGAAACTTTGATCTTTCCATACGCGCCTTACAGGCCTTGGAGTCCCGGTATCCCTTTGGCCGCTATGCGGAGCAAGCGCAGCTGGAGTTGATTTATGCGCACTACGGAGCCTATTCGCCCGAGGCCGCTATCGAGGCAGCAGACCGATTTATTCGACTGCATCCCCAGCACCCCAATGTTGACTACGCCTACTACATGAAAGGTTTATCGACGGCCACGGCTAGCCAGGACTTTCTTGCGCGCTTCACGCCCACGGACAAAACCCTCAGGGACACCAGCTTTGCCAAGGAGGCTTTCGCGGAATTCTCACAGCTGGTGACGCGCTTTCCGGACAGTCCCTATGCAGCAGATGCCAAGTCGCGCATGGTTTATCTGCGCAACTTGCTGGCGCGCAACGAGATCCACGTAGCGAACTACTACTTTCGCCGAGGAGCATATCTCGCAGCAGCAAACCGCGGTCGCTATGTAGTGGAAAACTTTCAGCGAACACCTGCGGTCGGCGATGGCCTGGCGGTTATGGCACAGGGCTATCTAATCTTGGGAATGGACGATCTTGCCCAAAATGCCATTGATACTCTCGTGCTGAACTATCCAGACCACCCGGCCGTCACTAACGGGGAGTTTGATACTGTCTACACGCAAGATGGCCTGCAGCGTTCGATTATCAATAAGCTCAGCTTTGGGCTCTTCGATCCACCAAAGCCCCCGCAGTTTGATAGTCGCAGGGGCATCAGCTAGACCCACACTCCGTTAGCTTCTCGATTGACTGCCCCGGAGCTCGCTGCTCCCGAGTAACCTACTCCCCAATACGCCACGCAGAGGTAATTGGATAACGACGGTCGCGTCCAAAACCGCGCTGCGTAATGCGCACGCCAATAGGCGCTTGCCTACGTTTGTATTCATTAATGTCCACCAGCCTGACAGCGCGCTCAACATCTGCTCTGGCAATACCCTCGGCAATAATGGCTTCGGCACTGAAGTCCTGCTCAACATAGAGCTCAAGTATTCGGTCCAGCACATCGTAAGGCGGGAGGCTGTCCTCATCTTTTTGATCGGGGGCCAGCTCAGCGGACGGCGGTCGCTCAATCACACGGTCGGGAATACAGGCACCGAGGCTATTGCGGTAGCGACAGAGGGCGTATACCAGCGTTTTGGGGACATCCTTTAGAACGTCAAAGCCCCCCGCCATATCGCCGTAAAGCGTAGAGTAACCCACGGCGAGTTCGCTCTTATTGCCCGTGGTCAGCACTAATGATCGCTTTTTATTGGAGATTGACATGAGTAGCACCCCACGACAGCGGGCTTGCAAATTCTCCTCGGTGGTATCGGCCTCGAGCCCTGCAAACTCTTCGCTAAGGGCGGCCAAAAAGCTCTCATAGATCGGCTCAATAGAAATCACGCTGTGACGAACACCCAGCATCGCGCTTTGCTCTGCCGCATCAGCGATGCTGATATCAGAGGTATAGCGAAAAGGCATCATCACAGCTTCGACGCGCTCCGGACCGAGTGCGTCCACTGCCACCGCCAGGGTCAGCGCAGAATCAACACCCCCGGACGAACCCAGCACAACGCTGGGAAAGCCGTTCTTGTTCACATAGTCCCGCATGCCCAGAACCAGCGCCTGCCAAACCGCCTCCAGCTCTTCGAGCGGCTCCGCCAGCGCAGCCTTCCTGAAGCTTCCACTGCTCCCGGAACGCTCAACCCAGCTCGCCGAGGTGTCAAATCGGGGACTCTGAGCGGCCAGACTGCCGTCGCTGCTCATCGCGAAGGATCCACCGTCAAAAACCAGTTCGTCTTGCCCACCAACCTGATTCACATAAACCACTGCCAACGCGTTGTCCCGACACCGAGTGGCGACCAAATCCTGGCGCTCCTGCTGCTTACCACGGTGATAAGGAGAGGCATTGAGGTTGATCAGCAACTCGGCGCCCGCTGCTGAAGCCGCCGCGGTGGGGCCAGGCACCCAAATATCTTCACAGATGCTCAAGGCCACCTGAGTTCCCTGAATGTTCAGAACGCAGGGCTGTGTTCCCGCGGTGAAGTAGCGCTTCTCATCGAACACCTGATAATTGGGGAGCTCACTCTTACGATACTCTGCCTTGAGCTCACCCCCATGAATCACGCCAGCGCAGTTGTATAGAACCTCGTCGCGACGAATGGGATAGCCCAAAATCACCCAGGCACTTGCGGGGAGCTCTCGACACAGACGCTCAATGGAATCGTTTACCCGCTTGCACAGTGCGGGTCTCAATAGCAGATCCTCCGGCGGGTAGCCCGAAAGCGTTAACTCCGGGAAGACCACAACAGGCGATTCCCGTTCCTGGCAAGCCTGAGTCGCGACCTCGATAACCTGATCTGTATTGCCGACAAAATCACCCACCTGGGTGTTTATCTGGGCCATCAAAATGTGCATAAGGATTTTCCAACTTTCAGAGGTCGCTATTGTCAGTGATCCTGAGCAAGCTGACCAGATAGCGCGACAATATGTCGAGCGCTGCTAGAATGCACCCATGCAGCTGAAGGTAACTACGATTGGATAATACGCCGTGAGTAATCCAGCCATACTGGTGCCTCCCGGCGCCATGGGATCCGAACAGAATGCTCTGCTGCTTCGAATCTATCTCATCTACCGGACAGTACTGTCCGTGGTGTTTTTGGTTCTGATCACTCTGCCAGCCACCCGCCAACTCGTGGGCGCGCAAAACCCGGCCCTGTACGTGGCGGTCAGCAGCATCTTTTTATTCAGTAATGTCGCACTATTGGGCGCTGTCGCTGTTCAGTGGCAAAGCTCCAACGCCAAACTGGTACTTCTCTTTTGTGTCGACATCGTCTGCATCACGCTTCTGAGTGACGCGTCAGGCGGTATGAGTAGCGGGCTGCCGCTGTTATTGGCGATCACGGTAGCCTCGAGTGCAGTACTGATTAGTAATCGCACGGTAGCAACGCTGGTCGCAGCATTGACCGTACTGGCAGTACTTGGTGACACGCTTCGTCTCATGTCCACCAGCGACGCCGGCATTAGGGCGCTGTTTCCCGCCGGTCTTCTTGGACTCTTGTTCTTTGCCGTATCGGGCATGGTACAGCTCGTGGCAATGCGACTGGGTCGGGTTGAGGCCCTGGCAAGTGAGCGCGGCAGTGATATCTATCGCCTGCAAAGACTCAACGAACAAATCGTACAGAACATGCAAACAGGCATACTCCTCGTTGACTCTCAGAATCGTGCCCGATTGCTCAACGCCGCTGCGGGCAGACTGCTGGACCCCAGCAGGCCCATCGCTTTGGAGCAGGGTCGCGAGCTCATGGACTACAGCGCTGTGCTTACAGAGCGTATCGATAACTTCCGCCTCAACGGACACCAAGTCAGAACCCCCTTTGAGGCCAGGGGTGACGGCACTGAGGTGGTTGCTCGCTTTCATAGCCTCGAAGGTGGCGACGAGGACCAGATTCTGGTCTTTTTGGAGGACTATCGACCAGTGGCGGCCTACGCACAGTCGCTCAAGCTGTCCTCTCTCGGACGCCTCGCCGCTAGTATTGCTCACGAAATTCGCAATCCGCTGGGGGCCATAAGCCACGCCTCCCAACTGCTCAACGAATCACCCACGCTGGCAAAAGACGATCGAAGAATGGTTGATATAGTGCTGACCAACAGCCAGCGGGTTAACGACATTGTAGAAAGTATTCTGCAGATCTCTCGTCGGGAGCCGCCGAAGCCAGACACCCTGAAGCTTGTCGACTGGATGAGTGAATACTACGAACGCTACCGCAGTGCCCGGGACAACCCCGGACAGCTGACTATTGAGTATGTAGACCCTCAGGCGCGCATACTTATGGACCCGGAACACCTCGAGCGCGTGTTGGATAATCTCGTCGACAACGCCATGCGCCACAGTGAAGTGACCAACCAGAAGCAATCTGCAGAACTGAGAGTTCGCGTGGATCGCAAGAAACGGGAGTGCGTCGTTGATGTGTACGATGACGGAGAAGGCGTGGAAGCCGCCGACATCCCCCGGCTCTTTGAGCCCTTTTTTACACGCAGTCAGGGTGGAAGCGGTCTGGGGCTATATCTTTGTAGAGAGCTTTGCGAACTCAATCAAGCCAGAATCGCCTATGTGCCCACGACCGAGGGTCGCAGCCGGTTTCAGATCATCATCGAACAGCAGGAGTAACACAGTTTGAGCAGCAATGACGCCGCCCGAGTGCTTATCGTTGACGATGAGCCGGACATTCGCGAGCTTCTGGAAATAACCCTGGGGCGCATGGGACTGGAAACGGTCAGTGCCGCCACCCTTGGTGAAGCGTACGCGCAACTTGATAGCGAAACGCCTTTGCAACTGTGCCTCACTGATATGCGCCTTCCCGATGGCAATGGTATTGACCTGGTTGAGCACATACAGGCCACGCAGCCCTCACTGCCCGTTGCCATGATTACAGCCCACGGTAACGTAGACAGCGCCATTCGCGCACTCAAAGCGGGCGCCTTTGACTTTATTAGCAAGCCCGTGGCCCTCGAAAAGCTGCGAACCCTGATTGCTGCGGCGCTGGAGCTCGACGCGATTGCTGGCGATAGTGCTCGCCCTGCCAACGAAGAGCTCATTGGTGAGACCGAAGCCATGGGGCAACTGCGAAAGCAGATCGAAAAGCTTGCTCGCAGTCAGGCGCCCGTGCACATCAGAGGAGAGTCCGGAAGCGGCAAAGAAGTCGTCGCGCGCAATATCCATGGCCGTGGCCCCCGCGCCGCCGGCCCCTTTGTGCCGGTCAACTGCGGCGCAATACCTGCCGAGCTCATTGAAAGCGAGCTGTTTGGCCATCTCAAAGGAAGCTTCACCGGAGCCAGCCGCGACAAGCTAGGCTTGTTTCAGGCAGCCGAAGGAGGAACACTGTTTCTTGATGAAGTGGCTGACCTGCCCGTGGCAATGCAGGTCAAGCTGCTGCGAGCCATACAAGAGAAGCGGGTTCGTCCTGTAGGTGCAAACGAGGAAATAGCCACCGATGTGCGCTTGCTATCGGCGACGCATAAGAGCCTGGCCAAAGAGGTCGCTGAGGGGCGTTTTAGAGAGGACCTGTTCTTCAGGATCAATGTCATTGACCTTTACGTACCCAGTCTTCGTGAACGCAAAGATGACATCGCGTTACTGGCCAAAGCCTTGATATCGCGCATCGCCGTCGCCAACAATGCCCCGGCCCCAAAAATCAGTCCGAGAGCAATATCGAGCATGCTGGACTATCGGTTCCCGGGAAACGTACGGGAACTCGAGAATATACTGGAACGCGCTTTCGCCCTCTCTGATGGGGGAATCATCGAGGCTGATGATCTTCAGATAGGCAGCATCGAGTCTCCCGCAATCTCACAGAAGCAAAGCGAGGGCGACGCTCTCAGCGCAGTTGCCGGCGATCTGGACGTCTACCTGGCAGACATAGAACGAAATGTGTTGGTAGAAGCCCTGGAGCAGCATCGCTGGAACCGTACCAAGACAGCAGAGACTCTGGGGGTGAGCTTTCGAAGCTTGCGTTACCGGATGAAAAAACTGGGCCTTGATGAGTAATTAATCTTTATCGATAAGCATGTCTCGCCAGTAAAGTCGTTTTACAGCCGGATGTTCGATGGCAACGCTCGCCGGCAGGAGCGGCAATATGCCCTCTGTCTGCGAGTCTTCATCGCCGAGCGATGGCTCATTCGTGGAAACAGTGGGCTCTTTGAGAAACGACTGATCAGCTAATCCTTCGCCCGTTCGCAGATCCAGGGCGACTATTTCGGTGGGTCTTGGGAGTTCCGAGCACGGCTGCGAATCGGGTGTTTGGGGCGCCACAAACACCCGTCCGCTCACGACGACAAGACTGGGATTAATAGGTGCATCAACAATAGAGAGATCCTTCCACCAGCCAAGACACCGCGAACCCAAACAGGAGTCGCTTTGTCTCCCGTCCTCTAGAGAATCAAGATCTTCCAGTAACACCGGAGGCCGCTCTGGTGAGAGAGAATCAAAGTGGTAATCGCGTAGGTAAAACAAACGCGGGCCCCCTAACAGAGACTCGCCGAGCTTACTGCCAATCAGAAGTAGCCCATCAAAAGACGAACCCCGCGCATCGAAACTGTGCAGAAGCACCGGCGCAGATTCGAAGCGCAAGGGGTCGGCACCTGCTAGAGAGGCCAGGCGAAGCAACTGATTGCTCTCCCGCTGAGACTCCTGTGCTGTAACAGCGTTAGGGAAGAAAAGACGCCAAATGTTACCCCCGGAGTCGCCAAAGTACGCCCGCAGGGCTATTCCATCAGCTCCGACAACAACGCTTACAGCTGCGGGACTAAACTGCGCGGCCACCTCTGTAGCTGCCGCAGGAATCTGAGGTTTAGCAACCCAAACCTCCCGACCGGAAACCGCGTCCACCAAAGACGCGACTGGGCCGTTCGACAGATGCAGCTCAAACTCTTCGGGTACCCCGCCCCCAGCCATTGGCAGGCGCACAGTGACTACCCTGGAATCAATTTGACCTTCCGGCGGCCGGTTTTCGAGACTGCCGGACTGGACATTTGGGTCCAGACATTCAGGCTGTGCGACCACGTGGCTAACAAAGACCATCGAGTTAAGCCACAACAAGGTAAGTAGCGATAGTGAACGATGGCAGGCAGATGTCTGCATATACCGAGCAATCATGGTGGGCCCGCTCGCTGCGAAACCGCCAGCAAGAGGGAATGGTCCGCAGGGCTTTTACCGCTTACAAATACGCGAAGATCCAACACCCGGTGTTGATACAAACCCACCGATGACACAGTTGACTCACTACTGCGAATTGGTTCCTTAAAATCAACTTCTTTAATCGATGTGCTGTGTGTCAGAGGCTGCATGCTCTCAAGACTCAAGCCGAAGGCCTGCGCACGCTCATCGAGACACTCAGGCGTGGATAGACAGCTAAAGAGATCCTTGTTGAGCTCTCCCCGAGAAGCCGCCTCAGCCAGGGCAGTCACCACCACGTTCATTAAATTAAGGGCGGCATTGTCCGCATCCACCTGCGCCATCAACCCGCGGGCGAGACGCGCATCCATCAAGGATCGCTGCACAGCGGTATGAACCAAAAGTGCTGACAGGAGCGCAAAGATCATTGCAGCGATCAATGCGAAACCACCTTGAAGACGATGACCGCCGATGCTGCGGAGCGTAGTCATAACAGCGAATCCTGAAAACGCTGATTGGGCAAGGGTACCGTGACCCGAAATACACGCCGCAAAAACCCATCACCACCGAGAACCATGCGACGCAAGCCCAGGGCGTACTCCGTCTGATCCGAATCTGGCAGATTCAGGGGTTCGATAGAACGAATAAGTAGATACAAAAAGGCGTGAGTGGCTGGGCCAAAATTGAACCCGGAGCGCGGATCAACAACCCGGTCCGGCTTGCCATCACCATCTTCGTCAAGCGCCAAATCAACTTTCAGGGACTCTACGCCTTCGAACAAGCATTGAGAACGTAGCCCGGATCGAGACAGCTTTTTTACGCAAAGGGCCGGGATATCGTCACCAGGAGTCGCCGAATAATCTCGCAGGTAGTAGAGCGCAGGAGACCAACGCCAGTACTGATAAGCCCCTGATGCGGAATGAGAAGAATCGTCTGACCGTGCATCTGCCTCTATCGCCCGATAAAAACTCGCCGGGGCTTGCCCGGAGGTACGGAGGTACCAGTAACCATCCCTGAGGAGAGCTGCACCGTTATCTGTAACAGACTCAACCGCTACTGCTGCCACGCGCTGCACCGCAACAAGATCGGAGCTCGACTGCAGGTACCTCTGTGGCAAACAGTCCAGCGAAGACACATCCAAACCCGAGGCATCATCCACTGAGTAAACCTCAATAGATTGATGCAGTCGCATGGGCCAGCCCGCCGGATTGCCACAGTCGGGAACATCAGTGCTCTGGAGGTCAATTTCCGTCAGGGCCCCAGCAAAGAACCCGGACATGCGCAGCTCTCTGGACAGGTGTAACAATGCGCGACTTCCGGTCAGATCCACGTCCGACGAAGCCTGCTGCCAGGCCAATGCGTTGGTCAGCTTTTGAATAACCGTCAGCATGACCGTTAAAAGTACTAATCCCAACGTCATCGCTATCATCATTTCAGGCAGGGTAAACCCTCTATCTGAACCGGTAATATAGCGACGCAACATCAGAGCACTTCTCCCAGTCGTTGCATCGTCAGCCTCATCTGCGAAGGCCCAGCGTTCTCCGATTCCGCCTTTAAGCCGTGCAGTAATGCTCGCGACAAAGAAGACCAAACCGCCGTAAGATGTGTGATCTGGCCATGAACAGAGAACTCAAGGCGGAGGTCAGGTAACGCCCTCATCGCAACATCGCTTCCTCCATCGAATTGGCGCGTCATCAGAAGGTATTGATGGACTGTGTCCTCAGATGCCGACTGCACGGCATTGCGTTCCATCTGATCCCAGGCAATCAGCGTGGCGCGCGTATAACGGGAGGCATCCTCGCTATTTCGCATGGCGTCCAGTTGCAAACTGAGCAACCCCGACGCGGTCGTAGAGAAGACCAACACTGCCAACAGCAAGTCAATTGTCAGAAAGCCCCGGTGCCCCCTTTGCCTATCGAGCACTGGCGCCCTCGAGCACCCGCCATAACGCGGCACCTGTTTTGTGATGTTCAAACCACGCATCGCTGGTGCTCCACGGCTGACCGAACCCTGCCAACGCCACTCACGACCACCAGCCAGCTTTTACGCGGAATCGCGCCAGGCGCACAGACAACAAATGTCTTGCCCGGAACGACATATCCGCTAGCGCGATAACTTAGTCCGGAAGTGAGGCTGTGCTCACCATCACGATTTCGTATTTGCACCTGCGATTGAAGAGCCCCTTCGCGGCGAAGAGCGTGATCAACACCAAAAGTAAAATCGCCATCGCCATCAGAGTCCTCGAAAACCAACCAACCTTGCTTGTAATCTCCACCACAGGCGCTAGCGTGAGCGATCTCGATATTTTCGGCATTTTCACTATGTGTTGCCGGGCAAATCGTCACATCCACCCGATTCAGCACCGCATGGCTACGGGCAGTCTTTAGACTCGACACTAATCTCGATGCGTCGCTGCGGATTGCGAGACTTACCTGCAGGCGATCCATAGCCGGCAGACCCAAAGAGAGAAAGATCGCCAGCAGTGAAGCTACGATCAAAAGCTCAAGCAAGGTAAAACCCCGCGGGTTTTTGTATGGCTGTCTGGAGTAACTCGGCATCAGATCATAGTGGCCAAGTCGATATGCGCTCGCCACAAAAGGCCGCTATTTGATCAGATGACGGTGTTTTGGATGGTTTCGCGAATGATTGAATCTCACCAGCAGCGGCGTGTGTCGGATCCGGTAGCCGATCTTCGACCGTAGGAATCCAGGCTCATGCTAGTGCAGAGGACATCCCCTGTCTGCGATGAGCCTTGTCTGGGCCGGGCAGTTAGCAGATAACAGGTCCCCAGGGAGCCTTCGCTGCAAGCACTAGCTTCAACGGTGTAGTGACCCTGTTCAGAGGCAAGAGACCGTTCAGAGAAGCCGAGATCTCGCATATCAGCGGTATAGGTACCATGGCGGAGCATGAACAGCTCCTGCCGTGACGCGGCGTCCAGCAATGCCTTCACCGCGTCACCGCGACGAGTTTTTACTAGTGTTTGCCGATAGCCCGGAATAGCGAGCGTAGCGAGAACGGCCAACACCAAGATCACAATCATCACCTCGATGAGAGTAAAGGCGGATTGCCTGACCAAAAATCGTGCGGGGGGCATCACGCGACCGCGGAAACATTGAGCGCAGTTGGTGTCAGCAAGATAGCGATGGCGATGGCGACAACTAAGCAAAACGGACACGCCGGCAAATTCAGGTGCGACAATTCTGCCCCGAACGAGCGCTCAGCTCTTCATCCAGAAACGTACAAATCTCATCATGAGCAGCGTCGGAGCGATACCGGCACCGCTCTGTGCCTCGGCGACTACTGTACTTTTCGACCCAGCAACAATGGCTTTATGCCTGTTACTCGACCGGCGTGAGTCTCAGCTCCCGGGGAATACTGAAGGTTACGTTCTCGGGACGGCCGTCTATCTCCTCGACGCTACCAGCGCCAAGATCCCGCAGCCGGTCGATTACTTCCTGCACCAGAACTTCCGGCGCCGAGGCGCCCGCCGTGACGCCCACGCGAGATTTGCCAGTGAGCCATTTGGGGTCAATTTCATCCGCACGATCAAGTAGAAAGGCCTCGGCCCCCATGCGCTGTGCAAGCTCCCGCAGGCGATTCGAATTTGAACTATTGGGTGAGCCGACAACAATCAGCAAGTCGCAATCAGCCGCCAGGCCCTTCACCGCATCTTGACGGTTTTGAGTGGCGTAGCAAATATCGTCTTTTCGCGGACCGGAAATCGCGGGAAACCTAGCTCTCAAGGCGTCAATGACTCTGGCTGTATCGTCCATGGACAGCGTAGTCTGGGTGACATAAGACAGTTTATCCGGATTATTCACGGTGAGGCTGGCCACCTGCGCCTCGTCCTCAACCAGATAAATTTCACCGCCGTTACTGTAATCGTACTGCCCCATCGTCCCTTCGACTTCGGGGTGTCCCGCGTGCCCTATCAACACGCACTCCCGACCTTCGGCGCTGTACCGTGTGACTTCTATGTGCACCTTGGTTACCAGAGGACAGGTCGCATCAAAGACCTTAAGCTCTCGTACGTCCGCCTGCTTGCGTACTGCCTGAGACACACCGTGCGCACTAAAGATCACTATGCAGCCGTCAGGAACCTCGTGCAGCTCATCAACAAAAATCGCCCCTCTGGATCGCAGATCATCTACGACGAAACGGTTATGCACCACTTCGTGGCGCACATAGATGGGCGCACCAAACACTTCCAGGGCCCGGTTGACAATATCTATTGCACGATCCACGCCGGCGCAGAATCCGCGGGGATTAGCCAGTTGAATTTGCATCAGTGCAACTCCACCGCTTCAAGACGATGAATGTGAACGTCGAAGAGAATTGTGTGTCCTGCAAGGGGGTGATTGAAGTCGACTGTTACCTCCGAATCATCAAAGCCCACAATCATTCCAGGTAATTCACCACCGGAGGCATCCGCAAAAGAACAGACCAGCCCCAGTTCGAGCTTCATCTCATCATCAAAGCCGTCCCGGGGTACACGCTGAACATTACTTTCGTTGGGCTGACCAAAAGCGTCCTCGGGAGGCACCTGAAACAGTTTCCTCTCACCGGGCTCCATGCCGATGATGCAGCGCTCAAAACCCGGCAACAAACTGCCGTCGCCGATGGCAAAACTCACGGCTTCACCGCCAAAATTTGAGTCCACCTCCGCCCCATCTTCCAGAGCCAGAGAGAAGTTCAAAAACACACGGGTACCATCACCCACGTTTACGTCCATAGCATCACTCACGACGGCTGACCTTAACTGTGCCCGGTCTCATTAGAGGGGCTATCGGTCACCGTATTAAACACACTGTCAATAATAATCAGAAAAGCACCTACCGATATAGCAGCGTCTGCGACATTAAAGGTCGGAAAATACCAGTCACGGTAATGGACACTGATGAAATCGACAACGTAGCCAAGATACACCCGGTCAACAAGATTCCCCAATGCACCGCCCAATACCAGTGCAAGGGCCAGAGACAGCTGCCACTGCCGAGGTTTCAGCTCCTTGATCCAGTAGGCGATCATGCCACTGACGACAAGCGCCAATACGGCAAAGAACCATCGCTGCCAGCCGCCCGCGCCCGCCAGAAAACTGAAAGCGGCGCCCTCGTTATGGTGCAGCGTCAAATTGAACCAACTGAGAATTTTGACCGGCGTGGCATAAGCAAGTTCAGATGAAGCGAGCCACTTGCTCCCCTGATCCATCGCCACAATCACAGTCGCCAGACCATACCAGCGTCCGGTGGCCGCGACTGCATCAGGCAAAACGACGTTCCTCACCCGGACCATCAACGTTAGTGACGCAGCGACCACACAAGGTAGGATGCCCGGCGTGCTCGCCGATATCCGCGCAGCGATGCCAGCACCGCTCACACTTCTCAGCGTCAGATACAGTTACCGACAAACGTAAGCCATCAATCTCGGTGGCAGCAGCATCCTCTGGCGCGGATGCAAAAGGGGCAACCTCCGCCTGAGAGGTGATCAACACAAAACGCAGCTCGTTTTCCAGCCCTGTGAGTCTCTCTGCCAGCTGCCCATCACAGTACAAGGTGACGGCCGCATCCAAAGAGCCCCGCAAATCACCGGCCGCACGCAATGTTTCCAGTTGCTTGTTGACCGCGGCGCGCACCGCAATCAATGCATCCCAGTAATCGGCATCCAATGCGTCGTTTCGAGACAAACGCAACAGGGGTTCACCCCAACCAGCGAGAAGTACTGAGTCTTCTCGCTCACCCGGAAGGTTCTCCCAGATCTCTTCGGCGGTGAACGAAAGCACGGGGGCCATCCACCGTGCCATTGCATCCGCTATGCGATACAAGGCTGTTTGCGCCGACCGTCGCGGCAGGCTGTCCGCCTGCGTGGTGTACTGCCGGTCTTTAATGATGTCCAGGTAAAAACCACCCATCTCCCCCGAGCAAAAATTGTGGAGGCGATGACATACCTGATGAAACTGATAGGCATCATAGGCCTGTCTCAGTTCCTCCTGCAGACGTGCGGCGGCATCCACTGCCCAGCGATCCAGAGGCAATAAATCCCCATCCGCTACGATGTGCTCTACGGGATCAAAACCCGACAGATTAGCGAGCATGAATCGAGCGGTATTGCGGATGCGACGGTAGCTATCGCCGGTTCGCTTAATAATCTCATCGGAGACAG
Organism: Congregibacter sp.; assembly: GCF_965662665.1. Taxonomy (NCBI): domain Bacteria; kingdom Pseudomonadati; phylum Pseudomonadota; class Gammaproteobacteria; order Cellvibrionales; family Halieaceae; genus Congregibacter; species Congregibacter sp. The sequence continues at coordinate 31,547 of NZ_CBFIIF010000018.1, forward strand.
CCACTTCGTTGCGATAGTCCGTAGACGCGAGCCAGAGGCGCAGAATGTCAGCGCCGTTATCGTTCATCGCCTTTTTGGCGGGAATAATATTGCCAATGGACTTGGACATTTTTCGTCCATCGCCATCAACGGTAAAACCGTGCGTCAATACCGCTTTGTAGGGCGCCACGCCATAGGCACCGATCCCCGTCAAAAGAGACGACTGGAACCAGCCCCGATGCTGGTCGGAACCCTCAAGATATAGATCCGCAGGCGCCGAGAGCTCCGCTCTGCGCCGTAGCACGCAGGCATGGGTCACACCCGAATCAAACCACACATCCAGGGTGTCCGTTACCTTGTCATAGTGTTCAGCGTCATCGCCGAGGAGCTCCCGCGGATCAAGACTAAACCAGGCCTCGATACCGGATTCCTGTATGCGAGTTGCCGCCTGCTCTATCAGTGCAGGTGTGTCGGGATGCAGCTCTGCGGTTTCCTTGTGTACAAACAAGGTGATAGGCACACCCCAGGTACGTTGCCGGGAGATACACCAATCGGGACGATCGCTGAGCATGGACTCTATGCGAGCACGCCCCCAATCCGGTATCCATTGCACTGAGTCGATGGAGTTTTGCGCCGCCTCCAACAGGCCATTTTCATGCATACGCACAAACCACTGCGGAGTAGCGCGAAAGATCAGCGGCGTTTTGTGACGCCAGCAATGGGGATAGGAATGTAGATAGTCTTCGTGATGAAGGAGCATACCGCGCTCCTGCAGCGCAGCAACAATATTCGCATTAGCCTTGAAGACATGCTCACCGGCAAACAGCTCGGTATCCGCGCGGAAAACCCCGTTGGGACCCACGGGGTTGTCCACGGAGAGGTCGTAACGAAGACCTACGGCATAGTCATCCTGACCATGGGCTGGCGCGGTATGCACGGCACCCGTACCCGCCTCCACTGTGACATGCTCTCCAAGAATCACCGGCACCTGACGCTCGAGAAACGGATGTTGGAGCAATTGATTCTCCACATCCCGTCCCTTACAGCGACCCAACACCTGGGCCTCTCCAAGCCCGAAGCGCAAAGCGCAACTCTCAGCCAGCGCCTCGGCCACCAGCAGGCGCTGACCGTGTCCGGCAATAAGTACGTAGTCGAGATCGGGATGCAGACTCACAGCCCGGTTAGCGGGCAGGGTCCAGGGCGTCGTTGTCCAGATGGGGACGACTACCGATTGGTCATTCTCCAGATCGCAGGCTTGATTGAAAGCCGCAGAGTCCACCGCTGCAAAAGCCACGTCGATAGCCGGAGATTGCTTATCTGCATACTCAACTTCCGCCTCGGCAAGTGCAGAGCCACAATCAAGACACCAATGCACGGGCTTGAATCCTTTGTGCACGTGACCGCGATCCACCAATCGACCGAGGGTTCGAACAATGTCCGCCTCAAAATCAAAGTCCATGGTCAGGTAGGGATTGTCCCAATCGCCAATAATGCCCATGCGCACAAAGTCCAGGCGCTGGTTATCGATCTGACGTTGGGCGTAGGCGCGACATTTCTCACGAAATTCAGCGGCACTCAGCTTCACACCCGGTTTACCGACTTTCTTTTCTACATTGAGCTCGATAGGTAGTCCGTGACAGTCCCAACCCGGGATATAGGGAGCGTCAAAACCATCAAGGGTCTTGTACTTAACGATGATGTCCTTGAGCACCTTGTTCACCGCGTGTCCCACGTGGAGATCGCCATTCGCGTAGGGAGGGCCATCGTGAAGAACGAAAGTTGGTCGCCCCTCTCTAGCCTCCCGAATGCGCTGATAAAGCCCCATCTCCTGCCACTGCTTGAGCCTTGCGGGCTCACGCTGGGCAAGGTTCGCCTTCATGGGAAATCCCGTGGTCGGCAGGTTCAGGGTGTCCTTGTAATCACTCATGTGCTCAATCAGTCCTCAACGCCCGATGCAAACCAGGCACGAGCTCCTTCAATATCTTGATAGATTTGCGCTTTGAGTAAATCAACCGACTCAAAACGTTGTTCATCACGTAACTTGTGCATAAAGCTCACGGTGAGCCGTTGGCCATACAGCGCGTGGTCACCATCGAGAATGTGTACCTCCAGATTCGGACGAACACCTTCTTCTACTGTGGGTCTCACCCCCACATTGGCAATTGCAGGAGCAGACTCAAGACCCGCGCCCTGCACTCTCACGGCAAACACACCACTTAAAGGAACGCTGCCTCTTCGTAAGGCAATATTCGCTGTAGGCGTACCTATTTGTCGACCCAACTGCCGGCCATAGATCACCCGCCCGGCCATCTCGTAATCGCGCCCAAGACAGGCTCGAACAGTCCCGAAATCGCCTTGCGCCAAAGCACTGCGCAAACGCGTACTACTGACACGCTCGTCTCCCCGCTCAATGGTGTTGGTACTCAGGGTGTCGAAACCCTCTCTCTCACCCATCGCCTTCATCATCGAAAAGCCACCCTCACGATCGTGTCCAAAGCGAAAATCATCGCCTAAGACCAAAGAGCGAACACCGAGACCTTGTACGAAAATTTGATCTGCAAACTCCTCAGCGGACATTTGTCGCAGGTTTTCATCAAAGCGCAGGCAGAGCAAACGATCAACGCCCAACGCCGCGAGCGACTCAAAGCGCTCCCGAAAACTCTGCAATCGAGCCGGCGCAGATTCCGCGGCCAAATACTCTCTGGGCAAAGGTTCAAAGGTCACTACCGTAGTGGGCAGATCATATTTACGGCCCTGCTCAGCTAACTGAGAAACCACGGTCTGATGCCCCAGATGCACGCCATCGAAGGCACCGATGGTGGCAACACAGGGGCGATGCTGAGGACGCAGGCCTTTAAGACCGCGAAGGAGCTTCATGAGGTCACTGAGGTTTAAAAAATAGACGCGACAGTATATCGAAGAACAGGCGGACAGCCTATGCAGATGCGTCTGAGTCGGACCCTGCTTTCGGCGCGACGGGAGCGGGGGCCCGAAGTTCAGCTAGGCGTAAACCCGCGACCCAAAGAACACTGAGATAAACCGCCAAACCCACCATGCAGAGCCCGACGATAGTCATCGCGCGCTGCCTCCAATGCCAGTCTAACCAGAGTCCTTGCTCGGGGGTTACCACAGCGAGCGCAGCACCCATACAAGCACAAGCAATAGCCAGTCGAATAAGATATCGACGCCATAGGGGATCAAACTGGTACACCCCCTCGCGGAGAAGCCCTTTCCACAGAAGTCCGGCATTCAGAAACGCACTCAGACTAGTAGCCAACGCCAGTCCTACATGACCAATACCGAAGTAGAACATGAGGGGCACCACGAAAATCACGTTAAGCACCATGTTGGCGACCATGGCACGAATACCGATACGTACGGGCGTCACCATGTCCTGACGAGCGTAGAACCCCGGCGCAAGCACCTTGATAAGCATAAACGCGCAAAGACCGAGGGTATAAGCCCGGAGACTCAGGGCCGACATGGCAATATCCCGCTCACTCAGCGCTCCGTAGTGGAACAGGCTGATGAGAATCGGTTCCGCCAGTATCAGCAGCGCCAGAGACGCGGGCACACCGACTAGCAGTACGGATCGCACAGCCCAATCAAGGGTCTTTGAATAGTCCTCCTCGCGGGCCGCGGATTTATGTCCTGCAAGCGTTGGCATGATCACCGTAGCCACGGCTATGGCAAAAACCCCCAAAGGCAACTCGGTGAGGCGATCTGAGTAGTACAGCCAGGACACGCTGCCCGTCGGTAAAAATGACGCGAGCACCGTGTCAAACAACAGGTTTAACTGACTTACCGACACGCCGAATAACGCGGGAATCATCAGAGTCATCACCTGGCGCACCCCCGGATGACCTGGCTCCCAACGGGGCCGTGGCACCAAATCCAGTCGGTAGAGAAAAGGCATTTGAAACAAAAGCTGTATGAATCCCGCAAACAGCACTCCCCAGGCAAGGGCAAAGGCGGGTTCTGCAAAGTAAGGCGCTGCCAAAAGGGACGCGCCAATCAATGAAAGATTGAGTAAGACGGGCGTAAACGCAGGCACAGCAAAACGCCCATAGCTGTTGAGAATCGCTCCACACATACCCGTTAGCGATATGAGCATAAGATAAGGGAAGGTAATGCGGATGAGATCGGCGGTGAGCGCAAATTTTTCTGGTTGCGCGATGTACCCCGGAGCAAAGAGCCCCGCCACCAGAGGCGCGGCGAGCAGGGTGAGCGCCGTCAATAAAAAAAGCACGCCTCCCAGCACACCCGCCACTCGGTCTATCAAGGCTCGAACTGCAGCCTGACCGCCCTCTTCCCGACACTCTGCGAGCACCGGAACAAAAGCCTGTGCAAAGGCGCCCTCGGCAAACAATCGACGGAGAAAATTGGGTATTTTGAAAGCGATAAAAAAAGCATCGGCGTTCGCACTGGCGCCAATCACCGCCGCGAGAATTACATCCCGAGCAAGACCCAAAACCCGGGAGAGCATGGTCATGGTACCCACCACCGCGCTTGAGCGGAGCAAGCCCGGGCGATTTTTTTCTGTTAGATCGGCGCTCATGCCGTCGCGGCGGCTCCGCTGTTCCAGGCGTCCCTCAATCGCTCTCCGTGAAGAGCGAACCACTGCAGCGCGACCAGCGTGTGTCCATTGTTGATTTGGTTCTGCGCCAGCAGTTCCATAACCTCAGCCCTAGGAATACGATGGACCAAGATATCTTCGCCTTCGTCTTCCAAACCCAGCACCTGCCCCACCGCTGCACTTAGCACACGGCCACAGAATAATCTCACGTGTTCTGTACAAGCACCGGCACTGGGATAGTAAGAAGCGATGGGGACCAATTCTGCGAACTCGCAGCCGGCCTCCTCCTGAGCCTCGCGGCGAACCACGACCTCATCGCTCTCGCCCGGCTCCACGATCCCGGCAATCAACTCAAGCATCCAGGGGCTATTCGCGTCCCGGAGAGCGCCTGCGCGAAATTGCTCAATGAGAATCAACGAGTCGGTCTCGGGCTCGTAGGGCAAAACTCCCACGGCATCGCCGCGCTCGAACACCTCTCGGCTGACAGGCGCGCTCCAGTCACCGGAAAAGCTTCTGTGCCGAACACGAAGCTTCTGGATCGCGAAGTACCCGTCGAACACTTGCTCATCATCGAGAACGCGCACATCTGCGGGACCAAAGCGCAAAGAAAAACTCACGTGAAGCGACCACCGGTGTACCAACCAACATCTCTCGCGTGCTTGTCGACCTCATCAACAACATCCAACACCAGCGCAAACAGCGCCATACGGACCAGGACCCCGTTATCTGTCTGCCGGAAGATGGCCAAATTGGGATTGTCGTTCAAGTCATCGTCGAGCTCCCGCGCGGCCTCTCTGGAGTCTCGGGGGAGCGGATGCATAATCACGGTATTGGGATCGCAGTGACGGGTATAGGTTTGCTGATTCAGTCGAAAGCGCCCGCGGTACAAACTCGCCTCTTCTGAAGAGGCAAACCGCTCTTCCTGAAGCCGGGTGCTATAGACAATGTCCACCTGCGCAATACCTTCTTCCATGGCGTCGCTCTCGATCACCTCGTGACCAGCCTGACGCAGGGCTTCGACAATGTCGCCGGGCATGCGAAGCTCGTCGGGAGACACCAAAGTCACGCTGACTCGATCAAACAGGCAGAGTAACTTGCAAAGACTGTGTACCGTACGCCCAAATCTTAGATCTCCTACCATGGCTATGCGCAGGGTATCGATACCGCGATTCTGAGCGGATAACTCGCTGCGGATGGTGTAGAGATCCAGGAGCGCTTGTGTGGGGTGCTCATTGCTTCCATCTCCGCCATTGATGACCGGCACACGGCTGGCGGCAGCAAACTCTGCGACGGATCCCGCTTGGGGGTGACGCATAGCAACGACATCGGAATAACCCGAAAGAACTCGGGCGGTGTCATAGAGTGACTCGCCCTTAGCGAGAGCGGAATTCTCTATGCCTGTTGTCTCTCGAACCTCGCCTCCCAGGAGATTAAATGCACTACCAAAACTCACGCGAGTACGGGTGCTGGGTTCAAAAAACATCGATCCGAGAATAGCGCCCTCCAGGACCCGGGTAACCTTTCGGCGGCGGGCGTAGGGCTGCATCGCGTCAGCCACTGTGAACACCGACTCCACATCCGAACGTTCGAATTGCCCCACAGAGAGGATATGGCTGCCCGCAAATTTCATATTAGCCCGCCTGATTCAGAGATCGTTCAAGACGGCATTATACGGGTGGAACGGTGCAGGCATACCTCAAGCCAGTAAGGTATCGCCCCAGTGCTGCAATTCTTCAAGGATTTTTCTGTCGCGCTCGGTCAGTTCGGGGGCAGCCAATCGCACGTCAATCAGTTCGTTTAGTGCCTCGAGATTCAAAGCACGACCATCTCCCTCGTTGATCCTGGAGAAGCGAAATTCTTTCCAGCGAGCGCGTTCGTCGTCATTGAGCGTCTCGGGGAAATTCCTGGCACGATAACGAAACAGCATTTCTTCAAGACGTGAATCATCAAATGCAACCGTTGCAGCTGCCAGATCTTCGGGGCTTAGTTCGAGAATCCTGTCGAGCGTCTTGCGATCCTCCCGGGGGATAAAGCCTCCGCTATAGAGCATTCGATCCGGGTCGGTCTCAGGCTTTCGAATAGACAACTCGCTCAGACCGCGTAGCTTGTCGCGAAGCGCGCCAGGCATCCGTGCATCGTAGTCACGGAGTTTTTTGAAGTTACTCCGGCAAGCGTCTAAATCAAGATTCGCTCTTTCTGCCACCGCAGTGTCCGCCATTTTCGCCGGCAGCAGCACCGGGCAGCGATTGATGTGTACCGACTTTAGGCCGGGCCTTTGCTCGCCCTCCGCCAGGTCGGCGCCTGCGGTGTAAAGCAGACGATGCAGTTCTGACACCGGCAGATCGATAAGCACATCGGCGTCTACACTCAGGTCCGCGCAAAAAACCTCGTTGCGTATTTGATGGTGCGCCGCCAGAGGAAGAATCATACCCAGATTGGCCCGCTGGGCGCCGAACATGCCTGAAACATGCAACAGGGGCTGCGACATGGGTTCCAACATTGGCTGCACTGCCTGTTTAAAACGCTGCTTAAACAGCCAGTCAAACAGACGGGGCTGTTTTTCCTTTAGCGCTTTAGCCAGGGCGATCGTCGCCTTTACATCGACCAGGGCGTCGTGCGCCTGCCCCTGCTCGAGTCCATTGGCTTTGCAAAGATCCTCGAGTCGAAAACTCGGCAGTCCATCCTCCCGGCTGGGCCAGTTCAAACCGTCAGGACGAAGTGCATAAGCCGTACGTACGATGTCAATGAGATCCCATCGTGAGCGGCCATCGCCGTACTCGCGCGCGTAGGGGTCTCGCAGATTTCTATACAAGGTGGAACGGGTAACCGTGTCATCAAAGCGCAGGGAATTGTAGCCAACAGCACAGCTGCCGGGCTGCATAAACTCAGCGACGATAGTCTGAATAAACTCCGCCTCGACCATGCCATGAGCGTCAGCAGTTTGAGGCGTGATGCCGGTAATCAAGCAGGCATCCGGATGGGGGACGTAATCGCGCGGTGGCTTGGCATACACCACCAGAGGCTCACCGATGGGATTGAGCGCCAAGTCTGTACGGAGACCGGCAAACTGCGCCGGTCGATCGTATCCGGGGTCTACGCCAAAGGTTTCGTAGTCGTGCCAGTAAAACGTTTCAGATGAGCTCAAGAGCCTGCTCTTCGATGACGCCTCGCCAGTGCGCAGGCCCCGATAAGTGCACAGACGTCCCCCGTGTATCGACAGCGACGCTTACGGGCATGTCCTTTACCTCGAACTCATAGATCGCTTCCATTCCCAGCTCGGGGAAAGCCACCACGCGCGAGGAGGTTATCGCTCGCGACACCAGATATGCGGCACCGCCGACAGCCATAAGGTAGACCGCTTCATGCTTACGTATCGCCTCAATACCCGTGGGTCCGCGCTCCGCTTTACCGATCATGCCAAGCAACCCGGTCTCTTCCAAGATAAAGTCGGTGAACTTATCCATGCGTGTGGACGTGGTGGGTCCGGCAGGTCCCACTACCTCATCACGAACGGGGTCCACAGGACCCACGTAGTAAATAAAGCGGTTTTTAAGGTCCACCCCATCAGGGAGTCCTTCACCACTGAGGATGAGCTCCTGCATTTTCTTGTGGGCCGCGTCACGCCCCGTCAGCATCTTCCCGGACAGCAGTAAGGTATCACCGGGCTGCCAGGTGGCTACCTCTTCGCGGGTCACCGTATCGAGATTCACGCGTCTAACATCGTCGCCGGCTTCCCAACTGATCTCAGGCCAATCATTAAGATCTGGTGGCGTTTGCAGGGCCGGGCCATTGCCGTCAAGCGTAAAGTGAGTGTGCCGAGTGGCGGCGCAATTGGGGATCATAGCTACCGGTAATGATGCAGCATGGGTCGGAAAGTCTTTGATCTTCACGTCTACAACAGTCGTTAATCCACCGAGTCCCTGGGCGCCAATACCCAACCGGTTCACAGCATCCATGATCTCCAGGCGTAACTCCTCAACGCGACTGGACGGACCCCGCTCGCGAAGATCATAGATATCAATGGGATCCATCAGAGACTCTTTGGCAAGCACCGCAGCTTTTTCAGCTGTTCCGCCAATCCCAATGCCCAACATTCCTGGAGGACACCAGCCGGCGCCCATCGTGGGTACAGTGTTAACGACCCAATCAACGACCGAGTCCGAGGGATTTAGCATCGCCAGCTTGGCTTTATTCTCAGATCCACCGCCCTTGGCAGCTACGCGCACATCTACGGTATCCCCGGGCACTAACTCCATGTGAACGACCGCCGGCGTGTTGTCGCCGGTATTCTTGCGTGCGCCCGCGGGGTCACTAAGAATGGATGCGCGAAGCACATTATCGGGATGGGTATACGCTCGACGGACGCCTTCGTTGATCATATCGGTAACCGAGAGCTTCGCATCCCAACGCACATCCATTCCCACCTGCAAAAACACGGTCACAATGCCCGTATCCTGACAAATAGGACGATGACCCTGCGCACACATTCTCGAATTAATCAGAATCTGCGCCATGGCATCTTTTGCTGCGGGGTTTTGTTCCATCTCCCAGGCCTTATGGACCGCCTGCACAAAATCTACCGGATGGTAGTAAGAGATAAATTGCAAAGCATCAGCAACACTGTCGATGAAGTCGTCTTGTCGGATTACCGTCATATCACTGTCCTATCCGTATTAGCCGGGTGTTAACCACCCGCACCCGGTGTCTGCATTGCACGTAACTGAGACTGCAACTGGCTAATGCTTGCATTGGTAGATTGCCGGAAGGCATTGATGGATTTGATCCATTCTTCATTGCCCCCCACCCGCTTACTCAGCTTGGCCAGCTCCAGATCTATTGCGTTTAAAGCGTCTGCCACCCGCTCCACCTCTGCCTGGCTAGAACGCGCATTAGCTGCGCTCCTTTTGAGGTCCCCAGACACCTTCTGCAAACGAGTAATGTCCTGCAGCGCTTTACCCAAATCCGCCTGCGTGGCCTTCACTGTCTGCGCATTCGCAGCACTCGCTCCATCGGCACGCTTCGCGCTGGCTTCTAATTTACCCAGGCGCTCCTTGGTACTCTTCCACACGTTGTCCCACAGCTTGCGAACCTCACTGTCGAGCTCACGTATTTTTGCTGCCTGCACCGCTGCGTTCTGGCTCATGCCCTCGTCTGTGTCGGAAAGCCGATCTTCGAGATCTCCTATCCGTTTTTCATAACGCTCTAGCGCGTGTCCGGACTGCGTAAGCTTTTCCTGAAGCTGCCAGGACCAGGCGCAGGCAGCAATGGCGATGAGCAGCGCCACAACCAGGCCGATACCTGAAAGTAATCCAGGTTTGCCACCGCCACCATCAGACTTTGGCGCTGACCGCGAACCCCCACGGGGTCGGGGTACCGCAGCGGAGGGAGAACCACCTTCTCGGCTGGCACTTATTGAGGGTATAGGTGAAATATCGTCGTCTTTAGACATGCGCTCTGATTTCTAAGTAAAACGGGCGCGATTATATCGCGCCCGTGGGTGTTAAGTGAGTGCTAGCTGAGCCACCGTGAAACATCAGGCTCGTAGCGGGCGTTCAGCCTTAGAGAAACGCCAACAAAGCCCAGATCACGCCCGTGAGAAGAATACTCATATGCACTACGCCCACCACGCTTGCCATGGGCCCCATGCGACCAAAGAGTGCGTTGAGCTCCAACACAACAATCAATCCGCAGGCGGCAATCAGGCCCGTATCACTGATGTCAGGGATAATCAGGTGCTTCGACCCGAGCATGCCCAGCAGCATAGGACCAGAAAAAAGTGTATTGGTGCGCGACGCCAGGCCGGCCTTGGCCGCAGCGGACGGACCGTCCCCTTCCTTCATACCCAAAACAATTTGCTGCTTAGGCCAGATGATCAACCAGACATTCAGGAACATAAAGGTGCCAGCCAAAGCACCCATGTTAATCAACGCGCTGGCCGCCGGGTTGCTAAAGGAACCGACGTAATGGAGCAATACCAAGCCGGTGATAAAAGTAACGAGCGCACCGTAGCGGAACCACTTAAGCGCCCGGGGAGCCAGCTTTTTCATGGCATCAGCTTTTGCGGGGGCTTCTGCCTCCTTAAAGTACTCTGTCTGCACAAAGTTGAAGTAATAAAGCATACCTATCCAGACGACTCCGGCTAGGACGTGAAACCAACGAAAAATGAATTCTACGATCATGTGACTGTGCTCCTGTTGTGTTTTTGCTCATCTATAATACACCGGCCAGCACGCGTACACATCGACCTTGCAGATAATTCCGTATAAGCAACACGCGTAAGACAAAACTCAGGGGAGTTCTCAAAAGAAGCTTTTGGGAGGACGTTGCGCGCCCCTGATATGACACACTCAAATGGAGCTTGGAGAAGACACTATGGCTTTTGAACTACCTGCCCTGCCCTACGAGCAGAACGCTCTTGAACCGCATATCTCGGCGGAGACCCTCGAATACCACCATGGAAAGCACCATCAATCCTATGTCAACAAACTCAATGGCATGATTGCCGGAACCGAACTGGAGTCTGCAAGCCTGGAAGAAGTAATCCGCCAGTCTGAGGGCGGCATGTTTAACAATGCAGCGCAGATCTGGAACCACAGCTTTTACTGGGAGTGCCTCTCACCTAATGGCGGCGGCGAGCCCAGCGGCCCTCTAGCAGATGCAATCAACAGCGCTTTCGGCTCTTTCGCTGAGTTCAAAGAACAGTTCTCAGCCGCAGCCGCGGGCAACTTTGGCTCCGGCTGGACCTGGCTTGTGCAAAGCACTGATGGCACTGTCGCTATCAGCAATACCAGCAATGCGGGCTGCCCCCTGACCGATGATGTAACCCCGCTGCTCACCGTGGACGTCTGGGAGCACGCCTACTACATCGACTACCGAAATGCGCGACCTAAGTATCTTGAGGCTTTCTGGAGCCTGGTTAACTGGGAGTTTGCTGCGAGCAATATGGCGTAAAAACCCTCGCTTTGACCGAGCCGCCCTGGCGAAAGCTAAGGCGGCTTTTTTGTGCGCAGCGAGCAAGCGCGGTGTTGTCATTCGAAGCGTAAAAGCGACCGCAGCGAGAATGGCAATGCCGGGATTGCTCGCGAATTGGTCCTCAAGTAACCCGCCTGCACGAGCGCAGCGCTTACTCCGCGTCGCGCAAGCGCTCCTGATTGCTGCGTAAGCACTACCCTCGCACCGGCTGACGCAGTGCGCTCGGATGGAACGAGCAAGCACGGTGTTGTCGATCGAAGCGCAGAAGCGACATCAGCGAGAGCGGCAATGCCGTGATTGCTCGCGAATTACTGACGCACAAAAAAGCCCGGGCTGCGAACAGACCGGGCTTTGATTAAGCGCTTGGGAAGCTGGCTTACATCATGCCGCCCATACCGCCCATACCACCCATATCAGGCATGCCGCCGCCAGCAGGAGCGCTGTCGACAGGTGCGTCGGCAATCATCACTTCTGTGGTGATCATCAGACCAGCTACGGAACCCGCCGCCTGCAGAGCAGCGCGAGTTACCTTCGCAGGATCAAGAATACCCATCTCGATCATGTCGCCGTACTCGCCGCTTGCCGCGTTGTAGCCGAAGTTACCTTCACCCTGACGAATCTTGTCCAGAACAACAGAGGCTTCGTCACCGGCGTTGCCGACGATCTGACGCATGGGAGCTTCCATAGCGCGCAGCGCTGCGGCGATACCAATGTTCTGATCTTCGTTGTCGCCTTTGAGGCCTGAAATTGCTGCAATTGCGCGGACAAGAGCCACGCCACCACCAGCAACCACACCCTCTTCAACGGCTGCACGAGTAGCATGCAGAGCGTCTTCAACGCGAGCTTTCTTCTCTTTCATCTCGATCTCGGTGGCAGCGCCAACCTTGATCACCGCAACACCACCAGCCAACTTGGCTACGCGCTCTTGCAGCTTCTCACGATCGTAATCTGAAGAAGTGTTTTCGATCTGAACACGGATTTCCTTCACACGCGCTTCGATAGCAGCAGCTTCGCCGGCACCGTCGATGATCGTGCTGTTGTCCTTGTCCATGGTGAATCGCTTGGCATTACCCAGGTGCTCAAGAGTTGCAGCTTCCAGGTCCAGGCCAACTTCTTCAGAGATCACAGTCGCACCGGTAAGAATAGCGATGTCCTGCAGCATAGCCTTACGACGATCACCAAAGCCCGGAGCTTTACAAGCTGCGACTTTAACGATGCCTCGCATGTTGTTCACAACCAAAGTGGCCAGCGCTTCGCCTTCTACATCCTCAGCCACGATAACCAATGGCTTTGAAGCCTTGGCTACCTGCTCCAGCAGAGGAAGCAATTCACGGATGTTAGAGATCTTCTTGTCAACAAGCAGGATGAATGGGCTGTCGGTATCGACGCTCATGCTGTCCTGATTAGTGATGAAGTAGGGCGAAAGGTAACCGCGATCAAACTGCATGCCTTCAACAACATCCAGCTCGTTCTCAAGGCCTGAACCTTCTTCGACGGTGATAACACCCTCTTTCCCGACCTTATCCATTGCATCAGCGATGATTTCACCTACTGCGTGGTCAGAGTTTGCAGAGATAGTGCCAACCTGCGCGATCGCCTTGTTGTCTTCACAAGGAATTGACGCAGCCTGAACCTGCTCTACTGCCGCAGCAACGGCCTTATCGATACCGCGCTTAAGGTCCATCGGGTTCATGCCCGCTGCAACCGCCTTCAGGCCTTCGTTAACAATAGACTGAGCGAGTACGGTTGCAGTCGTTGTGCCGTCGCCAGCAACGTCTGAGGCCTGGGAAGCAACTTCCTTTACCATCTGTGCGCCCATGTTTTCGAAGCGATCTTTCAGTTCGATTTCTTTCGCAACAGAAACACCGTCTTTAGTCACGGTCGGCGCACCGAAGGACTTCTCCAGGATAACGTTACGGCCCTTGGGTCCAAGCGTCGCTTTAACAGCGTCTGCCAGGATGTTTACACCTGCCAACATACGTTGGCGTGCTTCGTCAGCAAAAAATACGTCTTTAGCTGCCATGATTTGTTCCTTTAAGTCTTTCTAAAAATTGAATGTCTTGGGTTAGCTAGTCAGAGGAGCGCTTACTCAACGACCGCGTAGATTTCACTCTCACCCATGATGATCAGCTCTTCGCCATCAACTTCGATAGTGTTGCTACCGGCGTACTGACCAAAAACGACGGTATCGCCAACCTTCACAGCGAGAGGTCGAACCTCACCGCTATCCAGTGCTTTGCCATCACCAACAGCGACAACCTCTCCCTGATTTGGCTTTTCTTTGGCGGAACCGGGCAAAAGGATGCCACCGGCCGTGGTTTGTTCTTCTTCGTTACGACGAATGACCACACGGTCATACAGCGGACGGATCTTCATTGCTTCAAATCTCCAATCAATCGACTTTACGGGACCCCGAAGCGGGGGACTGACTGGTTTATGGGGGGTGTCGGCGGGATTTCAAGGGTTTTTTGGCAGTCTTTTGCCGAGAGTGCTAATTATTTTCGTGCCGAGACAGGGAGTCGCGTTTCGCGAGCCAAGCGAATATCAATTAACTCAATTAATTCAATCACTTAGGTTTACTCATCATCAAGACGGCGAAACTCTCCCTCAATGGGGTCGCCGGGGCGTGATTGTGGGCGTGATTGTGGGCCTGATTGGGTGCGAGAGTCGTAACTCGACGGGGGTACCTTACCCCCAAATGCCCTGAAGAGCCTGCGCCGGAGAGGCCCCAAAAACACAATCAAGGCCAAGGTGTCTGTCACCAGTCCGGGAATAATCAACAGCAGTCCCGCAAGACCCATGGCAAGCTCATCGACGAGGAGTTGCTGAGGCATTACCGCCACACCGCCTTGAGCCGCCCGAAGCTTATTGACGATCTCCATACCCTGGGCTCGCAGAATAGTCAGCCCGAGCAAAAAGGTCGCCAGCACATAGAACATTGTCTGAAGGGCACCAATGTTGCCACCTAGCTGGATCAACGTGAATAGCTCCATCCAAGGGAGCAAAATAAAAAACCATCTCATGGTTAAAGTATGGGGACTCCCCGAGGGTTTGCAAGCGCCCTGCTCTCTTCCCGTACAATCAGCTAATGGCAGACAATAACCCCATGGACGGCGACTTGGATCAACGAATCTGGCTGACCGTGTGCGCGATCCCCGCCGGCAAGCTGTCTACCTATGGCGATATTGCTGAGCGTGCAGGACTGCCAGGCGCCGCAAGACGCGTGGGTGCGGCACTAAGAAAATTGCCTCCGGGTAGCACAGTCCCCTGGTACCGAGTGGTGAACGCCAGTGGCAAAAGCTCCTTACCCCCGGGTACTCAAGGTGCCGATCGACAGCGCGCAAAGCTGGCAGACGAAGGAGTGCTGTTGGGAGCAGGCGGCGCCGCTGTCTTGAGACGCTATCGATGGTGACTTGGGTAGCCGCCCGGCCGCGCGAAGCCATGGGTCCGCAGGGCGCCAAGAGTTAAGCCTTTTGACGCTCCACATGCATCAAGACCGCCACCAATAAGATAGCTGGAATACCCAACGCCGCTGCGATCACAAAAAACTGCGGATAGCCCGAAGTATCCACCACCCAACCGGAAAACCCGGACAAAAACTTCCCTGGTAAAGTCATCAGCGAACTAAATAGTGCGTACTGCGTGGCAGTGTAGCTCCGGTGGGTCAGACTCGATAAATAGGCGACAAACGCTGTGCTGGCAATGCCGCCACTAAGGTTGTCCGCGCTAATCACTAACGCCAACCACACGAGCGCCGGTGGCCCATCGGTCTGCAGGCCCGCAAGCACCGCGAAGAGCAGGTTTGTGCTCGCCACCATCACAGCACCCAACATGAGTGGTCTCAGTAGACCAAAGCGTAATACGAGCACACCGCACAAAGCCGAGCCGGCAATAGTCATAAAAAAGCCAAACAATTTGGCCACACTCGCAATCTCGGACTTGCTGTAGCCAAGATCGAGATAAAAGGGATTTGCCATAACGCCCATGGCAATATCACTCAAACGAAATACCGCAATAAACAGTAGTAAGACAAATGCAAAGGAGCCAAAACGTCGGACAAATTCCAAAAACGGACAGATAACGGCGCCCAGTAGCTGTCGCTGCCAGACCGAGCGTTCATGCAAGTGCATGGGACGCCCCATGACCTCATCCACCATCTGCGCATCCATCCGCCGCTGCTCCTCGGCAGTGCGATGCAGTGGCTCATCGGCCCAAAGAGTAGCGAGCATACAGACGCCCACCAGTGCAGCCATCCCCAGATAGGCAAGAGACCAGCTATGAATGTCCGCCAGATAAAGCGCACCGGCGCCAGACACCAGTAGTGCGAGTCGATATCCAAATATGTAGGAGGCCGACAGCGCGCCCTGCTCTTCGTCCGGCGCGGACTCAATCCGAAACGCATCCAGAGCAACATCTTGCGTGGAAGATGAAAACGCGACCAGCAAGGCAGCCAAGGCGATGTTTACCAGGCTTTGCTGAGGATTCATCAGACTCATAAGCGCTAGCCCCGAGGCGATGCCCAGCTGCCCCAGAAAAATCCAGCTTCGTCGCTGACCGAGCAGACCATGCAGCAGTGGCAGCTGCAGACGATCGACCACGGGCGCCCAAAAGACCTTAATGGAGTAGGTTAAACCCACCCACGCAAAGAAGCCGATAGCGGTTCTCTCTACGCCCTCATCCCGAAGCCAGGCTGTTAGCGTTGAAAACACCAGCAAGAACGGCAGGCCCGCGGAAAATCCCAACAGACTCAGCACCAGCACTTTTTTGCGGGTGTATATGAGTAGGGCTTCGCGCCAGGAATAACTGTTTGTAGCGTCGTTCATTAAGTACTTGGCATCCGATTTATTCTCATCAGTGTTAATCTGGCTATGCGCATTCTTTGGACGCTGTGATGCAACCCAGCTATCTTTTCATACTCTCGCCTCCCTACAGCGGATCGACTGTGCTGTGGCAGCTGATAAAGACATCATCTCAGGTATCGGCCCTACCTGACGAGGGGCAAAAACTCCCGGAACTCCGCGCCATGATGCGCGAGAACCCCTGGGACCCGAATACGACCTTCGATTGGGACTTGATTGCCCGCGTCTGGCATCAGCACTGGAGCGACAGCAAAGCTATTCTGCTCGAGAAAAGCCCTCCACACCTGTGCCGTGTCGATGTCCTTGAGCAGCACTTTCAACCGGCGAAGTTTGTGTTTCTGATGCGAGATCCTCTCGCGATCTGTGAGGCCCTGCATCGTCGAAACGGCATGGACTGGGAACTTGCCGCCCAGCGTTGGCTATTCTGGCTATCTCTTCATCTCGAGGCGAGTCAGAAGCGCCCTGCCAGTCACGTTGTGTATTACGAAGACATGGTGACCGACCCCGGGCACACGTTTAAAGCTCTCGGTGAGTGGTTCCCTGCCTTGCAGGACATAGAGCATGAAAGCGCGATCGAGGCACACGCCGTTGACGGCGTACAAAAACGCCCACTCCTGGACATGAATCCTCGCAAAATCGCAAAGATCCCGACACGGGACCGGCAGCGGGTGCTCGCTATTTTGGAAAAGTCTGCCGAGCTGGTGGAGAAAACGCCTTACGCGGCAGAGTACTTTTAACGCTTCGGATCACACGCCTTGTCGCCTTCGTCGTTGCCATCCTCGCCTGTGTTCCCGGCCGCGCGCTCAACTTCGGCATCCTCCACATCCTTATCTTCTGCCACGATAAACTCGTCAGGGCGCTCCTCCGCGCTCTCCTCTTCACCATTCTCCTCTTCAACGGGCTCCACATAATTTGCAAGTTGCGCGTTAAATTTCTGAATCATTTGAAGTAATGGACCTTCATTTGCGACACTGTCCCGAATGCCATTGACATAGGTTTCGTGATACAAAAAAATCCGGGTGATCGTCAGGGTGCGACCGTGATTCTCGATCTCGAAATCAATACCGTCATCAAAAACATCCTTTAGATCGACTGCCACCTGCGCGCTGAGAGTGCCTTTCGAACTTGCCTCGCAGATCGCCCAGGCGCCTTTGTTCACCCGCACGCGCAGCTTCGATGCGCCGAAACCCCGCCAGCGCAGAAAGTTTAACTCCAGGGTCAGCTCCGTTGTGCTGTGATTCCGCTGGACCCAAGCCAATCGAGGCTCAATCCGTTGTGCCAGCCGTCCACCCTGCACAAGTCGCACACCCCCTGCCCTTCGAACGTGAGAAGGTTTCGTTACTGTCCAGCCCCGACCATTATCGAGCAGCGCCCCGTTGAAGAGAATGCTCATGCGGTAGTCACGGCTTGCCCAAAGTCCATAGCCTCTGGAGTATCTGCGTAATAGCGGCAAGGCAAGCTGCAAAAATTCATCGATCTCATCATCAGCGATCTTTGCATGCGTGCCGAGATACTTCTGCGTGTTATCAACAAAGTTGAACTGCTCGACAACCTGCCCGGGATGCAGTCCATCGTGACTCGTTGTCTCCAGCATGTAGCGCAGCAGAACCGCGGCCTGTTCGGCAGAGAGCTGCTCTCCAACATTTTCGGCCCCCATAAAAGGAGCCCAGTATGAGAACCGATTGGGCTCCCAATCCAAAAAAGCCTCGTTGTCTCGCCAGTGAACGCCGTCCTCAGAAGGCACAGGGTCTTTATCGACGCGATACTCGACGCCAAGCGCCGGCCACCGTGACCGGGCCAGCTCAAACATTTCGGCCATTCGGGCATTTGCAAAAGCCAGGTAATCCCCATGTGCCGGGCTTTGCTTTGCCGGTATGCGGCCCTCGTGCGCAATACCCTGCGCTTCAAGATAGTCGAGGTAACCAGAGGCCTTTGCCGCAGCAATGTTTGCCTCGCCCGTTTGTTCCTGCCAAACCCTGAATGCGTGCCACAACTCTTCCCACGAGATAAACCCGCCCATACAGCAAGGGTAGTCCCCGCTGATTCGAGAGATTTGAGCAAAATAGTCCAACCATACATCTTCAATCGCCGGATCCGTGAGTAAGGCCTGTGCCCACTGAAAGCCGTTAAGTAGCGGCCTCAACATGACTTGATGGGTGTAAGCAACTCGCAAGAGTACGGCGACGCCCGCACGCTGTGCTTCGGAAAGCACCAGCCGCAGCTGACGTTCATAGAAACCGTCGTAGGCAATGGGCGTCTGACTCGACTGAAAGCTACGCCAGGGCACCACTACGATGATCGTATTGAACCCGTCTTTGCGAAGCTGCGCCAACTCCCGGCGAACAAACGGTCGACGCATGACCTGCAGGGAATCCAGGGGCCAACCATCAGAAAAATAATGCGCCGCGATCACGAACTCAGGTGGGGGAACCCCCTTGGACAGCAGTCCTCGAAGCCCTAGCCCTGTCCCTATCCCTAACAACGCTAAGGTGCTCCCAATTGCTGACAACGTGCATCCAGTTCGTGAAGTAAAGCCTCTGCGTTTGCGAGGTTTTGCCAATCGGAGTCAAAGCGCTCGCAGGCGAGCTCATATAAGGCGAGGTCCAGGCTGTTCGCGCTGCGAACCGGCTCCAAGAGCTCGCCAAGCTCCTGCTCTACAGACGCACGTCGTTCCTCAGGACTCCGTCGATCACTGGCATCGCGAACATTCTGACGCTGAAACGACAAATCAATCTCCGTAAAATCCGATTTCAAGGCCTGCTCAAACAACACGGCACTCTCGCGATACCGCTCCACGATACCAAACGCTGGGAGCGCTTCCAGAAGCTGTGCAGCGCACTCAAATTGATGACTATCGCCCGTGCCGGGATAAATGCCGGACAACATACGTGTCTGGTAGTTCCTGATAACAGGACCTGTGCTTTCCTCCAAGCGCCAACGCACATAGCTCTGTAAGTCCCCGTCCCTGGCCTTCTGTGTTCCCGGATGATCCACCGCCTGGCGACGCTCAAATTCGTACACCGACAAAATGCGCTCTATAGGGTGCCTCAGGATCACCAACGGTCGTAGCTGCACGCTGTCCAACTCTGGCAAGGGAAACGGCATCCAATGACTGGAAAGCGCGCGGATCTGCTGATTATCCATTAGGTACTCTGCAAGATACTGCGGATTTCCACGCATACTGGCATCATCACGATGATCGCAAAAACCTGTAGAAAAACTCCGCGCCAAGCTCCAATCCAGTGTGGTACCTGCGTTCTTGAACAAGTGCGCGTGGAGAAGAACAGGCCTCATGGCCTTAGCGTCGCTCATCGTAGTCCGATTCGCTCAAGCACTGAGCCTACGTTCATACGCTTACAGCGTTTGCGAAACTTTACGAGACGACGCTCAAAGTCGTCGATTCTCGATATCGCCTCATCAAGCTTTTGATTTGCTTGGCGATAGAGGGCGAGATCGTAACTGTTACGACTGATTACATGAGCCGCCAGGTCGCCCAACTTGTCGAGAGTCTTGTGCACCCGAGTATCGATGGCCTCCTCAACGGTGCTTTGCTGGGTCACGTTTTGACGCACATAGGCCAAGTCGATATCTGGAAAATAAGGCGCGAGGTAGTGCTCAAAAACCACCATGCTTTCGTCGTAGCGATCTACGACACCAACACAGTCTAAAAACTCTAGATGATGCAATGCCCGTTGCAACCAATCCGCTGGCTCGGTGGACTTAACATGCCTATGGTGAAACCCAGCGATATAACTCGTCTGATAGTCCCTGATGGTTCGGGGAACCTCCTCCTCCATCCGCCATGCAACATAGGCGACGAAGTCCTTTTCCTTGGCCGCGATCGCGCCCGGCGTATCGGCATCCTGCTTTCGTTCAAAGGCGTAAACCGACTGGATGCGCTCAATGGGATGTCGCAACAAGTAGGCTGTGTGGAATTTAACCTTAGGCGGCTGGGGCAGCGGATAACAAAGATGATGGCTCGACAGAGCCATCAAGTCTGGGGTGCTGGCGATCACCATTGCCAAGTGCTTTGCTCGCTGTTGAATCATCGCCTGATTATCCCGATGATCCATAAAGCCATCTCTGAAGCTCCGGCTCAGACTCCAGTCAAAGGTGGTCCCGGCATTCTTGAAGATATGACCATGCAGGATGATGTGGCGCATTGATTGGATCCAGACGCAAAATGTTGTGTGGGCATCAGCAAACGCTCGTGCTGATGTATACGCATCGCAAGCTTAGGCTCGATGTAGAACCCTGTAGAACCGCAGTCGAGACTGATATCCTCTAATTTTACGATAACAGGCATGCCCAGCGATACTGTCGCCCTATGCCTAACCTTCTGATACATATAGGCAGACTTAAAACTGGGACCTCATAGCATGATGCGCAACCTCAAAGCCTGTCCCTGTTACGGCATTTTGCTATGTTGATCTCGGTCCACATGCCAAAAACCGCTGGGTCAAGCTTTCAGGCAACGCTGGAGGCGCACTTCGGCGAAGGACTCAAACTTCGCTACGAAGACCGCCCCCTTCACCGAAGCGCATGGTCCCGCAACTTTGACGCGACCTTAAACTGCCTGAAAAACAAAGGCGCAGCATTCGTAGACCGGGATGTATCCTGTGTCCACGGGCATTTTCTGCCACTGAACTATCGACTCGCAAAGCCGCATACACAGCTTCAGTTTGTTACCTGGCTACGAGACCCCGTGCAGCGTTTGCTCTCGCATTACTACTACTGGAAACGCAGCTACCAACCGGGCCAGTCCGGGACCTTACATCAGCAAATGATTGAAGAGGACTGGTCGCTCGAGCAGTTTGCCGTTTGTCGCGAGCTTCGCAATCTATACAGCATTTTTCTGTGGGGATTCCCGCTGGGACGCTTCGATTTTATAGGCATCACCGAGCACTTTGCCTCCGAGCTCGAAGACTTCGGCAGGCGAGTCTTAGATGCACCGGTGGTTCAAGAAGAACGCAACCGAAATCCCGACGGGGATGACCAGGAATACAAAGTGGACGGATCGCTTTTACGGTTGATCGAAACAGCACACGCAAAAGACATCGCACTGTATAGCCGTGCATTAATGATGCGAAAGCTACGACTAGAAGAAGATTAAGTCCTAAGCTTCTCTGGAAGCACGACCCGGTTCAAACTGCGCAACGTAATCCAGAGAAGTTCGGGGGTCGATTTCCAGGAGCTCAGCCTCCGGCTCTTGCGCGTAACCGAGGTACTGAATGTTCTCGCCCCACTCTCGGTCGATAAAATCGAGATCTTCGGTGTTCAGCCAGGAACGCCATTCGCCAAAGCCCCGGGACCGAGCGACGCGCATATATTCTTCGGGGACCTCGGCATCTCCTTCGAGAGAGAGGCTCGTGTAGGCACTCAACTCAGGCAAGGACTTCCCCTGTAAAAGGTCTTCGTAGCAGAGCATGAAGGGCTGGAAACGCTTTTCATAGTCTCGCTGAATCCCATGGAGTCGCTTAAAAACGCCTATCGGGCCACGCCCCACCAATGCTGCAAGAGTGTTATAGAGCTCAATGGTCGACACGGTCGATGGTGAATTCACTTTGGCTTCCAGCGCTCGACGAGCTGTGCGGTACGCATCTCCATCGCCACTGACCTGAAAGTCATAGAACAGATACAACAACATGCTGATGAATTGATCCCTTGGGTCGCGGTAGATCAGCACATGGCTATCGAAGCACTCGAGAATGGCGTTATCCATCGTCACCCGTCCAATCAGAACCTTCGTGAGCGTGGACCCACTTTGGCTGAGTATGTTTTCAAGAGCCTGGTCAGTGTCGGGCTCAAAGAACGTCTGAAGCGTCTCCGGCGATTGATCTAAAGCCTCTTTAAGCTGACTAAACAAGCGCGTCGTGCCGGACTTCGCGAGCCCAGAAATCAAATAGTGCATTTACCCCTCCGGGGAAGTCTTTAGCCAACGTCGCTTGAGCCCAAGCGCAGGCTTCTCCAAAAAATGCCAGGACAGTAAGGCCAGCGACACCACCACGATCGTTGCAAGTCCTGTATTGAAGTATGGACCCTGCTCTGGGAAAAAGTTCGCTATCACTTGCTGAACCGGCCAGGCATAAATGTAGATGCCGTAGGACGGATCGCCAAGCCAACGATCCAAATCGATAAAGGGACTGCGGTAAGCGGCAAAGAAGATCAGATACACAAAGGCTGGAGGGAACACGTAGGCAAACCATGGCTCTCCCAGAGCCGCATAAGCCAGCGCCCCCGCCACTATCGCCAAAGGGAGGCTCAAGGGAACCGATGTCCTATTGATATAGAACGTGACGCCGAGGAGAAAGTAAACGCAAGGCTGCGCCCACTTTTCGATGCGACCAACGAGGGGAATATCTCCAAAGTAACTTAGGGAGAATAGAACGAGAGCCACGGCCGTGAGATTAGCGAGAGTGCGCCAGCGCAGAAGACCCGTGGCACCCACCACCATCAATAACAGGTAGCAGGAGACCTCAACAGGCAGCGTCCACAAAGATCCGTTAACACCCTGCCGGGGCAGGGAATCAAAGACTCCGGGCAATCGAAAACTCATGGGAAACAGCGCTGTCGTGTTCCAGAAGTAGTTCCACGTTCTTGGATCAGAAAAGTACGCGGACCTATCCAGAGTGGTAAGCCAGGAGCCGAGCACCAGGACCGTCAGGCAGACACAAACAATCAAAGCCGGATAAATACGCAAAACCCGCGAGATACAGTAATCCACCAAACCTCGGCGTACAAAACTTGCTGCAACCAAAAAGCCGCTAATCGCAAAAAAGCCGCTTACCGCGATTTCACCTATCCAGGTGGATTTTTCGAAAAAGTCGCGCAGCGGATTGAGCTCACCATGACCGGTGATCGGAAAACTGTGGCCAAACAACACTAGCCAAGCGAAGGCAATTCTCAGCGCCGTAAAGTTGTTTCTTCGACTGCCGTCATAGTCACCCAGAAATGGCGTAGTGTCAGCCGCACCGTTCATCACTGACGATGGCTCTTCAGGCTTCCAAGGCGAGGAATGTCAGCACGGAGAACGGACGCCGCACATTCCTGATCAAAGTATCGGTGTAACCACTGTTCATGGTGGCTGAGTTTTTCCAGTGTTGACTCGCGACCGCTTAACAATGCGATGAGCTTTTCTGCGATGGCGGCTTCCGTATTCTCTATCCACATAACCGTGTCACTATCGGGAATGCCCTCTACACCGATGTCAGTCGTTACCAAAGGAATATGATTAGCGATGGCTTCGATGATCTTCCCCTTAATACCCGCACCATAGCGCAAAGGTACTACGACCACGCCCACGCGACGGTAAAGCTCTTCAAGCGCCGCATCACTGACGTACCCATGTACCTGCACGTTGTCGTTGGCAAGGGACAACACATCAGTCGGCGGATTCGACCCAACGAGATGCAATCGGGCGTCGGGTATCGCCTCTAGCACCCTTGGCATAATCTCGTTCACCAGCCAGAGCGCTGCATCAACGTTTGGCGGATGATTGTAGCCGCCCACAAACAATAGCTCCGTGGGCCCCGAAGGCCTGTACTCCGGTAGGTCACTCACTTCCATAGTGTAAAGGGGAATACGCCGCAGTTTATCTGCAGACATGAGCTCCGAAAGCGCATCAATCTCCACATCCGAAAAGTAATAAACTCGATCGGCTCGCTCACAGACCGCTAACTCGCGCTTGCGCCAGGATTCCGAATCCCGCCGCAAAGCATCATCATCCTTCAATGCGGCTTCCCGAGCGATTCGCAGATAGTGAAGATCGTGGCCAAAAAAGCTGATAGCGGGTCGCGGAGACATTCGCTCCAAATGCGGCAGCATCTGCTCCGCTATATGAGGTCGGTGCAGAAATATCTCATCAATATATGGGGCATGTTCCGCCAGCCACTCATCAAGATGCCG